>CAZSMW010000122.1:0-8516 GCA_964607985.1 uncultured Eubacteriales bacterium | reverse complement strand
CCGGTTGGGATGTCGGCGAATCCCCAAGGATAGAGAATGGACTGGGAAAAACTGTGATAAGAGATCGCCGCCAGGAAGTTCCCTCCGAGAAAAAGGTCCCGGACGGCACGTGTCTCCGGCTCCGAAAACGCGGAAACTCCCCTGTAATCCGCCGCGTCCGGCAAGGCGCTCGATCCCTGGTCATCCCTCCCCCACATGTAGCCGTAGTTCCGGTTGAGGTCCACTCCGAATGTCCCGTCAGTGTTAGCCCGCCTGTTCTTGCGCCAGTAGCGGTAGACGTTGATGGAGTATTCCAGCCCGTCCGGGTTGAGGAGGGGGACGATCCAGATCTCGCTCCGGTCGACGAGTTCCCTGATCGCGGGGTCCCCCTCGTAGCCTTCGGCCAGGCGATGGGCCAGAAGGAACGGGACCTCCACGGAGATCCACTCGCGGGCATGATGGCATCCCAGGAAGAGGACCTCGGCCTCCTCCTCGTCCCGGTCCACGTTGTCGCTGATCTTCACGGCATAGATATTTCGGCCTTCGAGGCTTGTTCCTAAAGTGCGGACCTCGACGATCGAAGGATGGGCGTTCTCTAGAGATTTGAGATCGGCCTCGAGCTCCTTATAGGAATGATAGGCGCCGTTGATGCCGCCGGCAAGCCGGAGATCGCCCGGCCGGGCGGGGGCGAAACGTCCGGTCTCTATGACAAATGGGATCTTCCGGGCTGACAAGCGGAGGAAGTCATCCGGGCCGGCAACGATGAAGATCCTGCCGTCCCGTTCCATCAGCAGGTCGAGGTCCAGGCCGCGCAGGGCCAAGCGTGTCTCCGCCGTCCCCTGGACGCTGATGATCTCTCCGGGCCCGTCCGGTCCGGAGAAAAGCGGCAAGCCTAGTCCGATGCTCAGCAGGAGAACCCAAAGGATGGGTTTGTTTTTTTTCATGAGGACCTCGGGAGCATGGGTCAGTCTCCGATCACATAAGTCAGAGAGACGGCACCGCGCCTGGTAGAGAGGGAATGGCCCGAGCCGCTTTCCTTCCCGATGGCGCCTCCGAAATCGATGCGGACCCGGCCGAAAGCGATGCCCGTCCCGAAAGTGATGGTGGCGTAAGCGGACCGGGGGGCTTTCATAGGCTGTGGATCATAACTGATCCCGACCCGGATCGGGGAACGGATGGTGCGGCCGAAAAGGCGGTAAGCGCTCATGTATTCCAGCCCTGCCGCAAGCCTGAGGACGTCCGAGAAGTTCCGTTCTTTCTCTTCGCCGAAATAGACGGCCGAGTAGGCCGACCACTTGAAGACCCAGAGGTCGGCTGAGACCTTCAGGTCCTCGGAGGGACGCCACGAAGCTCCGGCGCCCGCGGCCCAGGGCTGTCGATACTCATCCTCCGATGAGGCCGAAATGCGGATGTCGGTGCCTGCCGCCAGGACCTTGTACTCCAGGAGGCTCCGGCTGTCGGCTCTCCTGGCGTAGGGCGTCCTGACGGCAACGGCCAGGCTGATGCGCTCCGAAAGGAGGTACGAGAGGCCGGCGTTCATGAAGAGGCCTTTGAAGTCCTGGCTCTTGCGATCATCGATGGTTACCCCGTCGGCGACGAAATTCTCCGAGACCGTTTTCTCGAGCCTTCCAGAGACCAGATTGAATCCCAGGCCCGCCGCCAGGCGTCGGGATAATCTCCGGGCTGCAGACAGGTTGAAATTCCGGAGATCGCCGCTTTGGGCCGTCTCGATGGAATACATGAGTCCCGCCTGAGAGTTCGCCCGGAAAGCTAGGGGGGGCCGTCCGTAGCTTTCCAGAAGCGCGGCGGAGAAGGCGAAGGCCCAATCCCCGGCCCTGAAGGACAGGCCCCCGAAATCAAGAGAAGTGAAACCTTCAGTGAGGTTCTCACGAGTCGAGAGGACGCCGGTGTTGAGGATGGAATATCTGAACATGGAAGCGGAAGTGCGTGACCCGCCGACGGTCACCGTAAGTTTGGGAAGGCCGCAGAGGAGCGCCGGATTGACCAGGGCCGCCGAGGCGTCCCAAGCTGCCGCCGTCCGGGTGCCTCCGCAGGCTAGGGAGGGCGCGAGCTCGATGCCCAGGGTGTTCCATGTCCTGACCGGCGCTTCGTCCTCATACTGGCCGAGGATGAGTTGCGGCCGGGCCTGGCAGGGAAAGAGAAGGAAAATAAAGGGGACGAGACACGCGGCGGGGAAGGGGACGAGCTTACTCATGGCCCGACGAATTTTATCACTATTGTATTTCCTTTCCAACCGAAAATGTGTATGCTAGAAAACGAGAAAATTCGGAGAGAGCATGCAGAAAAGCGACCGGAAAAGGATGAAGATCATCGGGATGGGCGTCTACGTCCCCGAAAAGGTCCTGACCAACGCCGATCTCGAGAAGATGGTCGAAACGTCGGACGAATGGATCGTATCGAGGTCGGGGATCCGGGAGAGGCACATCGCCCGCCCGGACCAAGCGACATCAGACCTGGGTATTGAAGCCGCCCGGGCCGCTTTGGCGGACGCCGGGCTCGGTATTGAGGCGATCGACCTCATCCTCGTCGCTACGAACACGCCGGACACGATCTTCCCATCGACGGCCTGTTGGATCCAGAGGGGGCTCAAAGCCGGCTCGATCCCCGCCTTTGACATCTCGGCGGGATGCACCGGGTTCGTCTACGGGCTGATTGTTGCCGAAGGACTGATCCGTAGCGGCACGGCGGGGCGCGTCCTCCTCGTCGCGCCGGAGATGCTGACGAAGGTCACGAACTGGGAGGACCGTTCGACGTGCGTCCTCTTCGGGGACGCGGCCGGGGCGGTTGTCCTCGAAGAGGCCTCGGATGGGTCAGGAATGTTGTCCCACTATTGGCAAGCGGACGGAAATCTTGCCGACCTGCTCTCCATTCCGGCCGGCGGGACGCGTATCCCCACCACTCAAGAAACAGTCGAGGGAAGGCTCCACTACCTCCAGATGAAGGGAAACGATGTCTTCAAGAACGCCGTCAAGCGCATGGGAGAGGCGGCCCTGGAGGCTCTTAAAAGGGCCGACCTGAAAAAAGAGGATATCACCTGGTTCATTCCGCACCAGGCCAATATCCGGATCATCGAAGCCACCGGGGAAAGGCTTCACCTCCCGAAGGAAAAGGTCTTCGTGAATATCCACAAATTCGGCAACGTGTCGGTCGCCACGATCCCGCTCGCCATTCATGAACTCAAGCAGAGCGGAAAGCTCAAGAAAGGGGACATCCTCCTCCTCGACGCTTTCGGCGCCGGTTTCACCTGGGCCGCGATCGCCTACCGCTGGTAAGTTTCTTCGGTTCTCTTCCGTTATTTTTCGTTATTGTACCGGTTGAAGAGCTGGACCAGCGTTTCTTTGTCCATTTGGCCGATGTGCCGGTGCCGGACGATCCCCTTCTTGTCGATGATGATCGTTGCGGGGATGTAATCTCCGGGCCCGTAGTCCTGGACGATCTTCGCGTCGGCAAGGACGACGGGATAGTTGATCTTGGCCTTGCTGACGAAGGGCAGGAGCTTGTCCGCGGTCATGCGGTCTACCGAGAGACCCAGGATCTCGAGGCCCTTGTCCTTGTTGGCGGCATAGGCTTCGACGAAATCCGGGATCTCGGCCCGGCAGGGGGGGCACCAGGTGGCCCAGAAATTAAGGACCAGGACCTTACCCTTGTAGTCAGCGAGCTTAAGGTCTTTTCCCTGGAGGTCCTTCAGAACGAAGTCCGGAGCGGGGATGTTCTCGCTCTGGGCCCGCAGGACGAGCGTACCGGCCGCCAGCAGAAAGGATATTCCGATCAGAACGGTCAGGCTCTTTTTCATGTGAGTCTCCTTTGGCCTTGTGGTTCGGTCAATGTCTATAAATAATATAGAAATTATATATTAAACGTCCCTTCTTGGCAATACCGGGATCAGCCGCCTACATTTCATGCGGACTGGGAGCCGGTCCGGGACGGCCCTTGTGTCATGGCCGTCAAGCCCGCCGGTCAACAGGTCATTGCCCTAGCAGTTCTTGTTCAGTTTCTCCCACTTCCGATCGACCTCAGCTTGCATAAGGGCGATGTCCGCTTCCTTGAGATGGCGGAACCTCCCTTGGAGCCGCACATAGTCGTTGATGGGCTTCTTATCCTTCAGCTTGATGTTGATCGTGTATTTTTCGCCGTCCTCGATCTCAAAAAGCGGGAAGATGGCCGTCTGGACGGCCATGCGGGCCAGCTTGACGGTGTCCTCGGGCCGGCTCTTCCAGCCGGAAGGGCAGGGCGCGAAGATGTGCAGGAACTTCGTCCCCCGGATCTCCTTGGCCTTTTTGGCCTTCTTGAACAGGTCCTCAGGATAGGCCACGCTGGCCGTGGCGATATATGGGATACGGTGTGCGGCCATGATGCCCGAGATGTCCTTCTTCGGCCGGTTCTTGAAATGTTTGACCGGGGTCGTTGTGGTCCAGGCTCCATAAGGGGTGGCGGAGCTTCTTTGGATCCCCGTATTCATGTAGGCTTCGTTGTCATAACAGACATACATGATATCATCGTTCCTTTCGGCCGCGCCGGACAGGGCCTGAAGGCCGATGTCGAACGTCCCGCCGTCCCCTGCCCAGGCCAGGACGGTCGTCTCGGTATCGCCGACCATTTCCAGGCCGGCCTTGACGCCGGCGGCCGTGGATGCGGCGGCCTCGAAGGCGCAGTGGAAGATAGGGACGCTCAACGAAGAGTGGGGGAAAGGCCCGTCGATGACCGCCCAACAGCAGGCCGGGATGCAGACGACGGTCTTCCGCCCAAGGGCCTTGAGGACGTACCTCATGGCCATGGTCGCGCCGCAGCCCTGGCAGGCGAGGTGACCGGGGCTCATCAGCTCTTCTTCGGGCAGGGACAGCTTCATGGTTCTTTCTTTTTTCATCGCTTGACTCCTATCCAGCCGATCTCTTCATCGGGCGTGTTTTTGGAGGACGCCAGCCGGTAGATCTCCTTGAAGTCTCCCGGCGTGATGTCTCTGCCGCCAAGACCGGTAACGTATCCGAAAACTGGGGGTGTCCCGTCCTGACCGTAGAGGGCCGATTTCACTTCCTGGTAAAAGATGCCGTGATGGCCGTAGGAGAGGTTCCTGTCGACCACGGCCACTTTTTTCGCTTTTTGGACGATTCCCCTGACCTTGTCAAAGGGGAAGGGCCTGAAGACCTTCATCCTGAGGTTACCGGCCTTGACGCCATCCCGGCGCAGATCATCCACGGCAACCCTGGCCGTAGACCCGGCCGTCCCGGAGGTGATGAACAGGAATTCCATGTCGTCACACAGGTATTCGTCGACGAGCCCAAGATAGCGGCCGAAGTTCCTTTCGAACTCTCGCCCTGTTTCTTCGATCAGGGCGGGGGCCTTCTCCATGTCCTTCTGGAGCTTATACCGCAGTTCGAAATAATGTTCCGGTCCGGTGAGGCCGAAGAAGGCATGAGGGTCCGACGGCGTGAGCCGGTAGGGGGGATTGAATGGAGGAAGATACGCGTCCACGTCCTTCTGCTCCGGGATCTCGACGATCTCGTATGTGTGTGAGAGGGCAAAGGCGTCCAGGATGACCATGCTGGGGATGAGGAGCTTCTCGGAGACCTTGAATGCCTGGATGACCGTATCGAGGACCTCCTGGTTCGAAGAGCAGTAGAACTGGATCCAACCCGTGTCTCTCTGGGAAAGGCTGTCGTTCTGGTCCGTCCAGATGCTCCAGCCCGGGGCCATGGCCCTGTTGATGTCCCCCATGACGACGGGCAGCCTGCCGCCCGAGGCCCAATGGAGGAGCTCGTGCATCAAGGCGAGTCCCTGCGAAGATGTGGCCGTGAAGGTCCGCGCCCCCGCCAGGGAGGCCCCGAGGCTGGCGGCCATGGCCGAGTGTTCGGACTCGACCTTGATGAACTTGGCATCGAGCGTCTTGTTCGCGCACATCTCCGAGAGAAGCTCCACCACCTGGGTCTGGGGCGTGATGGGATATGCGGCGATCACCTGGGCGCGAGACAGCATGGCGCCGTAGGAAAGGGCATGATTGCCCATGATGACTTTTTTCATTTCACCTCCTCGACCATGACGATGCACTTGGTGGGGCATTCTTCGGCGCAGATGCCGCAACCCTTGCAGAAGTCGTAATCCACGACCGGCCAGTTGTCCACGATGTCGATGGACACGTCGGGGCAGAACTTCCAGCAGATGCCGCATTGGATGCACTTGGCCCGGTCGACATCAGGCCGTATGTTCCGCCAGGCACCCGTTTTGTTATAAAGCATGGAGCCGAGTGACATGGCCGTGACCGGCATTTCGCTCTCCGATCCGAAGACAATTTTTTTCGTTTCTTTTTTCTTAGTCATTGTCCTATCCTCCTGAGGGTTGCCGTCAGGCTTTCTCGAACGCTTCTTTGGCGGCCTGGATGTTCTCTTCGGGCTTGATCGGAAGGCCCTCGCGGATTGCCGCGACGAGGGACTCGATCTTCGTCAGCCCTATGATCTTGACCACGGCGCCGACGATGGCGGTGTTGACGATGGGTGCGGCCAGCGTCCCCAGCTTGTTCCGGACGGCGATCTCCGTGGCGTTGATGGTGGCCACTTTGAATTTGGACGAGAACTTGAATTCGGCGGGCTTCCTGTCACTGTTGATAATGATCCAGCCGCCTTCTTTGAGCCCATCCGTCACGTCGATGGCCTCGACCAGAGTCGGGTCCACGACGACGACATGATCAGGAGCGTAGATCCGGCTCTTGTCATAGATGGGCTTATCATCGATCCGGATGAAGGCGAAAACGGGGGCCCCCCTCCTTTCGACACCGAACTCGGGATAGGCCTGGACGAAGCTCCCTTCTTTAGCCGCGGCGTCCGCCAGGACCTTCGAGGCAACCACGGTGCCCTGGCCTCCCCTCCCGTGAAATCGGATCTCTATCATGCCCGTCTCCTTTTATGCCCTCCTCGAGGGGAATGCCTATAATTCAAAGCTCAACGCTTATTCCTTGCGTATTTCAAGGGTTATTCCACCGGACCGGTTTTTTCGCTCCGGGCCCAAAAGAGTTTCTTGAGCATGAGGGCGTCGATCTCCCGGTTGGGACTTTCGCAAATAACCAGGCCTTGGACGTCGAAGTCTCTGAGCGCTTCGATCCAGTTATCGTAGCGAAAGTCGGAATCCTTGAGGTCGAGGTGCTTGATCTCGCCCGCCGGGCTGTAATGGCTCCCGGAGATATGGATGTGGGCGTTCCGGAGCGCGGAGCGGCCGAGTTTCTTTTCGACCTTGGAGAGGACCCGGGAAAATTCCTCATAGGAGTTGACCCGGCCCTCGCGGGCGTGGAGATGGGAGAAGTCCAGGCAGGGCTGTAGGCCCTCTATCTCCCGGCAAAGCATGAGGACCTCTTCCAGGCTCCCGAACTGTGACCTTTTTCCCATGGTCTCGATCCTGAGGATCACGGGAACCCGTTCCGACCGGAGGATGGAGACCACTTGGGAAAGCTCCTTTCTGATCTCGGCGAAGGCCTGCTCGGGGGAGCTTTTGCCGTAGAACCCGGCGTGGAAGATGACGTTCTCGGCGCCGCAGGCATGAGCCATCCGCGCCGACGCCAAAATCCGATCCTGGCTCTGGAGCCGTTTCCCCCGGTCTTCGGAATTAAGGTTGATGAAATAGGGCGCGTGGACGCTGAGGCGGACCTCCCTGGCAGCGGCCTTAAGGGCGACCTTGCGGGCCGTGTCCATACCCATCTTGACGCCGTTGACGAATTCGATCTCCTGGCAGTCCAAGCCGATCTGGAAGATGTGTTCGATCCCCTGGACGGTGGACGCATCGGCGCTGCCCAGGGGAACGCCCGCCGTGCCGAAGAGAAGCTTCCTAGGAGCAGGAGACATCGGCCTTTCCGGTGGAGTCTAGGAATTCGCTGACGAGGCGCATGGCGCAGAATTCCCCGCACATCGAGCAGGCTTCGGTCTTCGTTCTCCTCTTCTTGCGGATCGCCTCGAACTTATGAGGGTCGATGACGAGCCGTTTTTGTCCCTCCCAGTCGAGCTTTTTACGCGCCTTAGACAACTCGAGGTCCCTTTGACGAGCTCCCGGGACTCCTTTGACAATGTCGGCGGCGTGGGCGGCGATCTTAGAGGCCACAAGGCCCTCCCGGACGTCATCGATCGAAGGGAGACCAAGGTGTTCTGAGGGCGTGACATAACAGAGGAAATCGGCGCCGGCGGCCGCCGCGATGGCGCCTCCGATGGCCGCAACGATGTGGTCGTAACCGGGAGCGATGTCCGTGACGAGCGGGCCCAGGACGTAGAACGGGGCTTCGTGGCAGACCCGTTTCTGGAGCTGGACGTTCATCTCGATCTGGTCGAGCGGAACGTGACCGGGCCCTTCGACTATGACCTGGACGCCGGCCTCGAAGGCCCTCTTCACCAGCTCCCCCAGGGTCAGCAGTTCTTCGATCTGAGGCCTGTCCGTGGCGTCGATGATGGAACCGGGCCTGAGCCCGTCGCCGAGGCTGAGCGTTACGTCGTATTTACGGGCGATGCGGAGCAGGCGGTCGAAATGGACGTAAAACGGGTTCTCTT
>CAZSMW010000121.1:0-3169 GCA_964607985.1 uncultured Eubacteriales bacterium | reverse complement strand
CATGGCCGTCCTCAGGAGAACTTCATGAACGAACCGATGTTTTTCCTTCTAGCCTTCCTGGCTTACGTCTTGTCCGCGCTGGCTTATTTCGGAATGCAGCTTTTCCGCAAGGAGAAGTGGGCCAGAGCGGGCTACGTCCTGGCCGGCGCGGGTCTCGCCGTCCACTCCCTGGCTCTCGCCGCCCGGACTATCAAGAGCGGCCATGCCCCGTTCACGAACATGTACGAGTCGATCTCCTTCCTGGCTTGGGCCTCCGCTCTTGCCTACGTGCTTATGGAAGGCAAGTTCAAGATCCGGAAGACGGGCCCCTACGTCATGCTCATCGTCGTCGCCCTGATGGCCATCGCCTCCTCGCCCCTGATGCCCAAGGAAGCGACGCCCCTCGTCCCCGCCCTCCAGAGCTACTGGCTGTGGCTCCACGTCTCGGTGACGCTTCTCGGCGAGGCCTTCTTCGCCGTCGCCTTCGTCTCGAGCCTCCTCTTCCTCCGCGCAGACGCCAGGAGCCGCAGGCCGAAGGGCGAGGAAGCGGCGCGGGCCGCAGAGCGCTACGACGCCATGAGCTACCGGGCGATCGCAGTCGGCTTCCCCCTCTTCACGCTGGGCGGGCTCGTCTTCGGGATGATCTGGGCCTACAAGGCTTGGGGCTCATACTGGAGCTGGGACCCGAAGGAGGTCTGGTCGCTCATCACCTGGCTCGTCTTCGCCCTTTACCTACACACTAGAATTGTCATGGGTTGGAAGGGCCACCGTTCGGCCCTGATCGCGGTCCTGGGTTTTCTGGCCGCGCTCTTCACTTATTTCGGGGTCAATTATCTTCTGACCGGATTGCACAGTTACGCGTAAGAATACGAAGAAGAAAGGAAACTGAACAGATGAAAACGCACGGTAAACAAGCTCTCGTCGCCTTCATGATCGTCGTGGCCGGCCTGGCCATCCTATTCGCCGATGACCTCCCGACCTATGTGGGGGCCGGAAAATGCAAGGACTGCCACCGGACGAACAGCCAGGGGCGGCAATATCCCATCTGGGAATCGAGCAAACACGCCCAGGCCTTTAACAACCTCAAGACCGAAGCGGCCAAGGCGAGCGCGACGAAGGCGGGCGTCACGGGCGCGCCCGAGCAGTCCCCCGAGTGCCTGAAGTGCCACGCTCCTCTGGCCGAAAAAGCGTCCGAGCTCGCCGCGGAGGGTGTCACCTGCGAGGTCTGTCATGGCCCCGGCAGCAACTACAAAAAACTAAATGTCATGATGAACCACGATGAGGCCGTCAAGAACGGCCTCATCGCTTACACTTCGGCGGACGACATCAAAGCCCGGTGCCTGACCTGCCACTCCGACGCCAACGGCAAGACCTTCGACTTCGCCGCGGCCTGGGAATCGATCAAGCATCCCAAGCCGGGGAAGTAGCCGCGGGTTTCATCTTGCGTCTTCTCTCCCCCGCCCCTGTGGTCACGCCTTGCGTGGGCTAAAGCGCGCACCCAACTCAAGAAGATTCAGGGAGAAGCGTGAGACCCCAAAAAAAGACGCCGGTCAAAACCTAATTAGCCTAATTGGTTCTCTTACGTTTGGTGTGGGTTGGGAGTCCAGACAATCCTTTGAAAAACGCGGGCCAGAAGGGATCCTGCTTCGGGATGGCCAGCGGGACGACGCTTCCGTCCCGCCGCCTCATGGTCCTTTTGCGCGGGTCCTTCGTGACGGTCCCGATGACCGACGCCGGAATCCCCGCCCGTTCGAGCCTCCGGATGATCTTCGGGACGAATGCCGCCCCGGCCGTGATGAGAAGGCTTCCTTCGGCGATGGCCGCGACCGGGTCGATCGTGAACGCCTCGCAGACCATCCGGACCTCGTCCGGGTAGATCATCAGGTTCTCATAGATTTCCATCCCGACGCCGCTCGCATTGGCGATCTCGAAGAGCCCGCCGATGACGCCTCCCTCGGTCGCGTCGTGCATAGCCGTGACCCCGCCCGCCTTCATGGCCGCAAGCGCGTCCCGACCACCGTGATCTTCTTGCAGAGGGCCTTGGCTTTCCGGATGAGCGATTTCGGGTATTTCTTCGTGAGCTCCTTCTCGCGCAGGACCGAGAGCAGCCCCGTGGTCTCGATGGCCGGCCCCTTAGTCAGGATGACGGCGTTCCCGGGCCGGGCGCCCGCCGGAGTCACGTAGCTCCCCTTTTTGGCGAAGGCAAAGACCGTGATCCCGCCGATCATGGGCGCCGTGAGCCCGGGATAGTAGCCCGTGTGCCCGCCGACGATGGCGATGCCCAGCTCCACAGCCGTCTTGTGGATGGAATCCAAAATCGTCTTGAGGTCTTTCGTGCTCGTCTCGGGCGGCAGAAGGAGCGAATAGGTCATATAACGGGGCTTGACGCCCATGACGGCGACGTCGCTCGCCCCGATGTGGACGGTAAACCAGCCGAACGTCCGGAGCGGCAGCATGGGCATGGTGAAGATCGGGTCCTCGGCGATGACCAGGACCTTCCCTCCACCGACATCCACAACCCCCGCGTCCACCCCCGTCATCGGCGGCACGAGGACCGTCTTGTCCTTCCTTCCCAGCCTGTCGAACAGGAAACGACTGAACGTCTCGTAGTCGATCTTGCCTATTTTCATAAATCCTTCCGCTCTTTCTTATTGTAGTCGCGAGCTTCAGCCCGCGCAAGATAGACTTTAACTCAGACTCGGGCCGAAGCCTGAGACTTCAAGCTCCCATGAATAACGTCAAGCCTTAAAGATGAATCCTTTTGCTCTGAATAACTTCAAGCACGCCGCCGCGACGTCCGGGTCGTATAAGACGTCCTTGTTCTTATCGATCTCTTCCAAAGCAGCCTCGATCCCCAGGGCTGGACGGTAAGGACGATGGGAGGCCATGGCCTCCACGACATCGGATACCCCGAGGATTCGAGCTTCGAGGAGAATGTCTGTCCCTTTCAACCGCAGGGGATACCCGGACCCGTTCATCCGCTCGTGATGCTGGAGAACCATCTCGGCGATAGGCCAGGAGAAGTCTATGTCGCCGAGGATGTCGTGGCCGGCTTTGGGATGGTCTTGGATCAGCACCCCCGCTGAACCGGCAGTTTAATGGTAAAAACAGCGCCGCCTTCTGCCCGGTTACCCGCATAAATCTCCCCGCCGTGCCCTTTGATAATACCATAACTGGTTGATAACCCCAG
>CAZSMW010000120.1:0-6435 GCA_964607985.1 uncultured Eubacteriales bacterium | reverse complement strand
AAAAAATGAACGTATTGCGCGGCGTTTGGATGGGAATTATGTTATTCGCAGCCGTCGCGGGACTCGTCCGGGCGGAGAGTCTGACCATCCAGGCCCGGGGTTCTTATTTCAAACCGACGGACCAGGTTTTTCGGGATATTTACGGCAACGGGATGATCTGGTGCGGGGAGCTGGGATTCAGGCTCACCGAGCGGATCGGCGTCTGGGCCGGTGGGGATTACTTTTCCAAGGTCGGCAAGCTCATCTTCACTGAGGAAGAGACGAAGGTCAGGATCGCCCCTCTGACCGCGGGCGCGAAGTACTATCTTGCCCTCGGGAGGCTCATGCCTTATGTGGGCGCGGGTTTGGGCTACTTCCAGTTTAAAGAAACGAACAGCATCAAAACCGTGGAAAAAGGCGCCATCGGATTCGTCGTCCGAGCCGGCCTCGTATTCAAGCTGGGGGCGCCCTTTTTCATGGATGTCCAGGGAACATGGAGCACGTGTTCCGTCCAGCCCCTGGAGGTCCAAGCCAACCTCGGCGGGTTTTCGGCCGGGGTCGGTCTCGGATTGGAATTCTAATAACTCCTATCGGATCTTACTTATCGAAGCGAATCCGCGAAAAGATCTCCGCGTTAACCTCCCCGGTCGGCGTTTCAAAGTCGACGACCTTGACCTTGAATTCAACGCTCACTGTCTCGGGCGGAAGGCAAGAGCTGTCGTTGCAAGCTTGGTAGGTGAGGGCCCCCTTGAGGGTGTATATCCCGGGAAGGACCTTGTTTCCAACTTTGATGAGAACGCCGATGAGGGCGCTCTCCGCGTAAACAAAGACTTCGGATTCCGAAAATTCAAAGCGGGCCGGGAGGGGAGGGGGGTAGATGGTGTTCATAGTCTTGAAATTCCCGTCCTCCCAGAACTCCAGAGTCGTGGGGATGAGGAAATCGTCGTTCACAGGATTGGCGTTGATATGCCAGTCCGGGCTGATGGACAAGCGGAGGGCGGCCTTGAAGGTTTCGCCGGGATAAACGGCGTCCCTAGCCAGGAATGTCTTCATTTCGGTGACCACATCCTGCCCGGTCCCGAAGGCCGCTCCGGCGCCAAGAAAGGCCATGGCGAAAACGACGATCCGTAAAACTGAGCTTTTTTTTGACAGCATCAGGGATTCCTTTGGCATCTAGTTTTGAAGATATATCAGCCGTTCCTGTAAGTCAAACAAAGCGCGAGGCCCCGACAAATCGGTGAACCCTGATCGTTATTTTCCCAGAGGCAGGGCCCACTGACACTTTCTTGATTTCCGGGGCGTCTTTTCTTTTGGAAATGAATACATGAGGCTCGCCCGCTTTTCGATCGACCGGCCGGTGACGACCGCCATGTTCTTCATCGCCGTCGTCTTGTTGGGCTTTGTCTCCCTCCGCCGACTCAGCGTCGATCTTTTGCCGAACCTCAGCTATCCGAAGCTTTCCGTCGTCACCCAGTACCCGGGAGTCGCCCCCGAGGAGATGGAGACCTTGGTCACGGCCCCTCTTGAGGCCGCCGTCAGCCGGATCCCCGGCCTCCAAGGCGTCGAATCCATCTCCAAAGAAGGCGTCTCCTACCTGACCCTCGAGTTCGCCTGGGGGACGAACATGGATTTTGCCCTGCTCCATACGCGGGAGAAGCTCGACGGCGCCCGGGACGGACTCCCCCATGACATCGAGGATCCGGTCATCATCGCCCTCGACCCCAAAGACAGGCCTATCATGGTCCTGGCCGTCTCGGGGGAGCGGGGCCTCGTCGAACTCAAGGAGTTCTGCGAAGAACTCCTCAAGCCGCGGTTCGAACAGGTGGACGGGATCGGCTCGGCCGACATCGCCGGCGGCGTCGAGCGGGAGATCCAGGTTGAACTCGACCCCCGCCTCCTCTCCCTTTACGGCCTGAGCGTCGAGACCGTCTCGACCCGCATCGACGCCTTCAACCGCGGCCTCCAGGGCGGGACCATCCATAAGGGCCGGTTCAAATATGCCCTGCGGGTCTCGGGCGAGTTCAGGGACGTCTCGGAGATCGGCGAGATCAACCTCAAGACGACGAAGGACCGGGGCGTCATCCGGCTCAAGGATGTGGCCGGGGTCAAGGATTCCGTAAAGGAGCGGGAAGGGTTGACCCGGCTGAACGGCCGGGAAAGCATCGGCGTTCTCATCAGAAAGGAATCGGGGGCCAACACGGTCAAGGTCACCCGGGCGGCCAGGGAGATTATCGAAGGCTTCCGCGGAGAGAACCCCGAGGTCCGCATCCAAACCGTCTCCGAGCAATCCAAGTCCATCGAAGAAGCCATCGCCACGACCGCCGGCGAGATCGTCGAAGGCGCCATTCTGGCCTTCATAGTCCTCCTCCTTTTCCTCCAGGAGGTCAAAACCCCCCTTATCATCGGCATCATCTTTCCCATTTCCATCATCGCCACCTTCAATCTCCTTTTCTTCGGCAATATCACCCTGAACATCATGTCGCTCGGCGGGTTGGCCCTGGGGGTGGGCATGCTCGATGACTGCGCCGTTGTTGTCTCCGAGAACATCTTCAGGCACCGGAGTCTCGGAAAAAGCTTGAAGGAAGCCGCCGATATCGGAACACGGGAAGTTGGGCCGGCCGTCACGGCAGCGGCCCTGACCACAGTTGTCGTCTTCCTGCCCGTCATCTACATCCACGGCGTCGCCGGCCAGCTCTTCAAGGACGCGGCCCTGACCGTGACCTTCTCCCTGATGTCATCCCTCGTCATCTCGCTGACCCTCCTCCCCATGCTGACCTCGCGGAAGTTCGGGAAGTCTGGCATCGGTCGGGAAACCGCAGCGGGAATGACCGGCGCCCCGCCCGTTCCGGACGGAAAGCCGAGGCTGTGGAGCGTCTGTACGATCATGTTCAAGGGCCTGGGGTCGGCCATCCGTTTCGTCATGAGCTTCCTTCTCCAGCTCGCAGCTTACGCCCTGCACCTTATCGGTTTGCTGTTCATGCCCCTCCTCCGGCGGATCGCCCGGTCCTTCAATTCCGGTTATGAAAGATTTATCGTGGTTTACCACCGTTCCCTCGTCTGGTCGCTCGACCACAAAGGGGCCGTCCTTATGCCTTTCTTCATTTTCTTCGCCGTCATGATCTTCACCGGGACCCGGATCAAGCGGGAGCTCATGCCCAAGCTCAAGACTTCCTCCTTCGAGATCAACCTGAGGATGCCCCTGGACTATTCCCTCGAACAGACGGCCGAGGTCGTCTCGTCCCTCGAGACCTGGCTGGCTCAACGGCCGGAGAGGCGATTGACCTATTCCCAGATCGGCATCGTCAGCGGCGTGGAGGCCATAAACCCGGATGTTTCTCTGAACTCCGCCCACGTCTTCGTCGAGGCCGTCTCGCCAGCCGGCGTCGAACGCCTCATCGAAACCCTGAGGCTGAAGTTTCCGTCCTTCGAGAACGTCGGCTTCTCCATCATCCGCGAACAGTCCACGCTGGCCGAGTTCCTGGCCTTCTCAAGCGCCGAGGTCGAGCTCAAGGTCAGGGGCGACGACCTCGACAGGTTGAAACAAATCTCTTCGGACCTGGCCGACAAGCTCGAGACCGTGCCCGGGATCGCCGATATCAACGCCGACGTCGGGGAGGGAAAGCCCGAGTTCCTGGTCAAGATCAGGGACGAGGCCCTGGCCGACTACGGTGATCTCACTCCGGCCGTCGTTGGCAGCTTCATCGTCGACGCCGTCCGAGGCCGGGTGGCCGGTTCCTTCAAAGAGATGGAGAAGAAGTGCGACATCCGTGTCCGGCTCGAGGAAGGGTCAAGGACGGACATCGATTCGCTGCTCAACGAGATGATCCCTTATAAGAACTCGTCCATCCCTCTTCGGGAGCTCGTGACCGCAGAAGTCGTCAGCGGCCCGCGCGAGATCCGGCGGGATGACCAGCAGAGGGAGTTCCTTGTCACAGCCAACCTGAGGGGGAAAAAGATCAGCCAAGTCATGCCGGCTATTCGGAAGGCCATCGATTCCATGGCCCTTCCTGCCGGCTTCCGGATCCTCACAAGCGGCGAACAGGAGGAGATGGCCGGGTCCTTCCGGAGCCTCGTCGCCGCTTTCCTCCTGGCCGTTCTCCTCAACTACATGATCATGGCCGCCCAGTTCGAGTCCCTGGTGCATCCCTTGCTCATCCTTCTGACAATTCCTATGGGCCTTTGCGGTTCGGTCCTGGCCATGGGCCTGACCGGGCAGACGATGAACGTCATTTCCGCCATCGGCATGGTCGTCCTGCTCGGGATCGTCGTTGACAACGCCATCGTCAAGGTCGACTGCACGAACCGGCTCCGGAAGGAGGGCGCGGGCCTCAGGGAGGCCATCGTCGAAAGCAGTCATGTCCGGTTGAGGCCCATCCTCATGTCCACGGCGACGACGCTCATCGGGCTCGTCCCCATGGCTCTGGGCATCGGCCGCGGCGCGGAACTCCTCCGGCCGCTGGGCATCGTGGTCATCGGCGGGCTGGCCTTCTCGACCCTCCTGACCCTCGTCCTCATCCCGGTCGTCTACGAGATCGTCGAGGCCCGCAAGGAGAAGAGGAAAAGGGCATGAAGTTCTTCGTCGAACGCCCCGTGGCCGTGGCCATGATCTACCTGGCCCTCCTGGTCCTTGGCGTTTACTCCTTCTTGAATACGCCTCTTGAGCTGGCGCCCCGGGAGGACTACCCCCGAATCGACATCCAGACCTCATGGCCCGGGGTTTCACCCGAGATCGTCCAGACGCAGGTCACCGCACCCCTCGAGGAGATCTCGGCATCGGTCAGAGGCGTGCGCAAGGTGAGTTCGGAGTCCCGGATCGGGGCCTCCAGCGTCACGCTCGAGCTCGATCCCAAGGCCGACATGGAATTCGTCAACCTGACCCTGCGCGAAGCCGTCGCCCAAGCCCGGGCGAGGCTGCCCTATGGCGTCCGTCCTTCGGTCCAACCCTTCGTGCCCGAGGACTTCAGGGTCAATCCCTTCCTGAGCTGGACCATCTCGGGCGACACCACGCTTCAAGAAATGAGGGGCCTCCTCAAGGAGAGGCTGGAGTTCGGGCTGGGCGCGGTCAAGGGCGTCACCCGGGTCGATGTCAGCGGCGGCTCGGACCCCGAAGTCCAGGTCGTCTTCGACGAGGGTAGGCTCAAGGCCCTCGACATCCAACCCACCCAGGTGAACGTTGCTCTCGACGAAGGCTTAAAGACCTATCCGGCCGGCCGGATCAGAAAGTCCGGGCGCGAATATATCTTCAAGCTGACGAGTTCCGTCCGGAGCCTGGACGACCTGGGCCGGATGATCATCGGCCTGTCCGGGAACGTGCCCGTCCGCCTCGCCGACGTGGCCGAAATCCGGCCGGCCCACGCCGACGTCTTATCCATCAACCGGATCAACGGAAAGCCCATGGTCATGCTGACCGTCCTCAAGGAAAAAGGCGCCAATACGCTGAAGATCGCCCGGGAGGTCAAGCGGCGGCTCGAGGCCGTGAAGGCGGCTCTGTCCGGTGATCTCGTCTTCAAAACCGTGGATGACGAGAGCGCCGAGATCAGAAAAAGCCTCGGTCACATCGAGCTTTTGGCAGGCATCGTCACGGTCCTCGTTTTTCTCATGATCTTCATCGTCCTGAGACGCTTCGTCCCCTCGCTCCTCATCCTGTCTTCCGTCGCTTTTTCAGTCGTCATCACCTTCAACCTGATCTACCTCCTGAAGATCCCCATCAACATGCTGACGTTGGGGGCGTTGGCCTTGGGCTTCGGCATGTTCGTGGACAACTCCATCGTCGTCTTCGAGAACACCCTCCGGCTGAAAGAAGGCGGGATGGAGCCCGGTCGGGCGGCCCTCCAGGGAGCACGGGAGGTCTTCGTTCCCGTCCTGGCCTCGACCCTGACCACGATCGGCGTCTTTTTCTGTTTTCCCTATTTTCAAGGCCGGCTGAGGATCTATTACCTGCCTCTGGCCTTCGTGATGGCCGCGGCCCTGGCGGCCTCGCTCGTCGTCTCCTTCTCCCTCATTCCAGCCCTGAGCCCCGTCTTGCTCAAGGGTGGGGAGGGGCGCGGACGCAAGGAAGGCCGGGAAGGCCGCTTCCCCGGCTTTCTGAGGTTCGTCCTCCGTCATCCCATTGAGATCGTCCTCGTCTCGGTCGCGATCCTCACCG
Source organism: uncultured Eubacteriales bacterium (assembly GCA_964607985.1). Lineage (GTDB taxonomy): Bacteria > Acidobacteriota > Aminicenantia > Aminicenantales > Saccharicenantaceae > JALHVH01. The sequence continues at coordinate 311 of CAZSMW010000120.1, read as the reverse complement.
GAAGCTACAAGTGGTTCCGGGCGGAAGTTACCCTGGGCGAGTTCTTCCCTTGGTATTCCAAGGAGAGGCTGGCGGTAGACATCCGCATGCCGCCCGGGACGGATATCGATACGATGGACGCCGTCGTCAGAAAGTTCGAGGCCAAGGTCCTGGAGTCGGCTGTCGAGAAGGAGCTGAACGCCCGGATCCAGCCGGAAGACGCTTATCTTTCCATCTCCTTTCCGGCCGCCGTCGAGAATTCCTCCCGGCCCTACGCCCTCAAGGAAGAACTCATCCGGCTGGCCACGCGGTTCGCCGGCGCCAGTATCGGG
>CAZSMW010000119.1:0-12321 GCA_964607985.1 uncultured Eubacteriales bacterium | reverse complement strand
CTCCTTCGCCTTTCCCGGCCAGCCCGATCGCTTCCACGGATAAAAGACCGGAAATCGTAAAGCAGTCATGGCATTCCACGGTCCCAAGTTCCTGGAGAGGAATTCCCGCGCACTCCAAGGCTTTTTTCACAGCTCTGGCCGTCGTTTCGAGCCGGGTCGAATCTTCCGGAGGAATCGTCAGATCCGCTTCAACCTGCCCCCAGCCGACGACTTCGACGGCCTCGGATTTGGGGATTCCAATCCGATTCAAGCCATTTTCGGAGACGATGGCGATGGCGGACCCCGCATCGGAAACTTTGGAGCAGTCAAAAACATTCAAGTGGTCAACGAACGTTCGGGGATTCGGTTCCGTCAAGGCCAATGATTCGAGATTTTCCGCGGTATTATGGAATTCCTGGGCGGTTTCGCAGAGTCGGGCGTTTTCGATGGCGTTCCGGTACCAACGGGCAAAAGCCTGTCGCGTTTTCTCCCGGCCGTATTTTTCGAAATAGGCGCCTGCCCGGTCGCTGAAAGCCGCCGGGAAGAAATAAGCGTGACCTTTCTTGCGTTCGCCCCTGAACCAGCCGGCGCCGGCCAGGATGTCCGCGCCATAAATGGCCTTGACGGTGTTCTGGACTTCGACACCAATCGCCAGGACGACCTCGGCCGTTTCGGCGAGCACGGATTTTGTCCCGGCAATCAGTCCCAGCCCGCCTGAGCCGCAGGCCCCTTCCACCCGGCAGCACGGTTTCCATCTCAGGTCGTTATCCACATAGGGAATCAGGGCGGCCAGGTTGCCCTGCTTATTGAAGCGGGCCGCCATGAAATTGCTGATCACCCCTTCATCGACGTTCTTCCCTCCTCCGATTTGCTTCAAAGTCCCCTGGCCCGCTTCCCTGATGTATTCCTCAAGGCCCGGCCGGGGCTTTTTAGGATGGAATTCCTTCCGGCCCGTTCCCATGGAGATGGTGTCGTATCCCGCCGTCATAAAGACTTTTCGCCGGCTTTTTTTCATGGTCTGACCTCTCCATTAAAATAATTATTGATCGGGCCGTAGGCATGGAAAAAGCCCGTCAGCAACACGGTATTGACGTCCTCTTCCCGGGCGGCGATCTTCTCGTTCACGAGCCCAAGGCCTATTTCCTTGGATTTCCGTCCATATCTTTTGGCTAAATCCGCGCCCAGGGTAGTCATCTCTTTCAGCTGCCGGAAATAGCCCTCTAGGAAATTTGTCCTGTCGGGATGTTGGATGACACTTTTCCACGGTTTGGCTTGACCCGGCAGGACGCCCAACGCTTCATCACCGCGTCCCGCTATCTCCGAGAAGGGCGCGTAGGCCTGTTTTTCAGGATCATATACGCCGTTGGGCCGTCCCTTTTCATATTTTAGGAATCCATCCTTCTGGGATCCATCGGCCAATTGACCGCCGGCAATCCCTTGGGAGATCAACCTGTCTACGAGAGGGCTGTGGAGCCGGCCTCCGGGGAGGCGCTCGTTCATCACGCCTAAGATGCATTGGCAGACGTCGAGGCCCACGTAATCGATCAGTTGAAAAATCCCCATGGGACGGATCAGATAATCCTGACTGACCTTATTCACCATGTAGATCGCGTCGACCAAGCCGAAATCTTCGGCCAGCCGTTCGACCTCGGAAACGGCGTACAAGGCATCCTTCATGAAGTGCCCATTCCCGATGAAACCCGCGACATCATGGGAAGGCACAACGGTTTTCCGCAACTTTTTGGCGAATTGCTTGGCAAAATCCGTCAGGTCGGGAAGGGTGGATTCCGCCGAAATCAATTCCACGAGTTTTTGAACGGCCGGAGGGTTGTAGAAGTGAAATCCGATGAGGCGGCCGTTCAGATTCGCTTTGCCGTTCAATTCGGAAATGGGAATGGAAGACGTGTTGGTAAAAAACCAGGCATTCCGCGAGTTGTTAGAGATGATCCGGGAGAGGAGCTTGACTTTGAGGTCCAGGTTTTCACTGATCGCTTCAAACACCAGGGTGGAATGATAGGATGCCTCGATCTCAGTGGCCGGACGGACGATGGCCAGGACGTCTTCGACATACTGATTGATCACATCCTCGTTTTCAATCAAATCCTCGCGCTTTTCATAGGCTTTCCGGAGCCAAGCCGCCTTTTGTTCCGCGGACCGCTGGACCTGGGAGCGTAAGTATTTCACCAATCCCGAAAGGGCTTTTTGAGAGATATCCACGGCCTGGAGAGAAAAGGCCAGAGATTCGTTTCCGGGCTCCAGGCTCAGATCGGCCATTTCCATGGCCGCGAGCAGGACGATGCCGCTCCCCATTTTCCCCGCGGCCCCCAAAACAGTGACATTTTCAAGCCGTTCGGCGTATTTCATCGATGTCCCTCGTTTCCTTCGAGATCAGTTTCACCATCTGGGCGCCCGTTTTTCCAGAAAGGCCCGCATTCCCTCCGCCCCCTCGTTTTCAAAGAGCGAACCGAACATTCCGGATTCCAGAGCGCAGCCGGCTTCGAAATCCATCAGGAATCCTTGACGGGTGACTTGTTTGATCAGCTTGACGGCCTGGGGACCCTTGGAGGCGATCGTTTTTGCCAGGCCAAGGGCCGCGGGCATGAGCTCGTCGGGTTCCACGATTTTTTGGACCAATCCCAGGCGCAGGGCCTCTTCGGCGCCGATCATCTCCCCCGTCAGGAGCAGGAACAGGGCGTTCCCGAGACCGATGAGCCTGGGGAGCCTCTGTGTCGCGCCATAGCCTGGGATTACGCCCAGATTGACTTCAGGCTGGCCGAATTTAGCTTTGATGCCGGCAATCCGGAAGTCGCAAGCCAGGGCCAGCTCGCAGCCTCCGCCGAGGGCAAACCCGTTCACCGCGGCGATCACCGGTTTGGCGAGAAGCTCCAGGCTCCGGAATGTCCTCTGGCCCACTTTAGAGAATTGGGCGGCTTGGTCCTGGGTTTTTCCGGCCATTTCGGCAATGTCGGCCCCCGCGGCGAAGGCCTTTCCTTCCCCCGTGATAATCAAGACTTTGATATCATCCTTCGCGCCGACCTCGGCGATCAGACTGTCCATCTCCTGGAAAAACCGCGAGTTCAAGGCATTTAAAGCCTGGGGCCGGGAGATGGTGACAACGGCGATGCCTTCCACCACTTCCATTTTCAAGATTTCATACGGCATGCCCTTCCTCCTTATTCCGTCAAAAGCGATCTGGCGATCACCAGGCGCTGGATTTCCGACGTGCCTTCGTAAATTTCCGTGATCCGCTGGTCGCGATAAAGCCGCTCCACTTTGTACTCTTTCATGAATCCATACCCCCCGTGGATCTGGAGCGCTTTATGGCAGACGCGATGGGCCATTTCCGAGGCGAACAGCTTGATCATGGCCGACTCCTTGGTGAAGCGCTTATTTCCCGAGTCTTTTATCCAGGCGACGCGGTAGAGCATGGTTTTCGCCACTTCGACGTCTACGGCCATGTCGGCCAGCATGAACTGCAGCGCCTGAAATTCTGAAAGCAGCTTGCCGAACTGGGTCCTTTCTTTCGCATAGCGTACCGATTCTTCCAAGGCAGCTTCGGCGATGCCAACGGCCTGCGCAGCGATTCCGACGCGGCCGCAATCCAATGTCGCCAGGGCGATGTTTAAACCGCGATTTTCCTGCCCTAAAAGGTTTTCGGCGGGAATCAGGCAGTCGGTGAACACCAATTCCGTCGTGCTGGATGTGCGGATCCCCAACTTATTTTCGTGTTTTCCCACGGCATATCCGGGGGTCTCTTTGGGAACGAGAAAAGCGGAAATTCCTTTGGCCCCTTTTTCCTTGTCCGTGCAGAAAAAGGCGATGATGACGTCGGCAAAAGAGCCGTTGCTCGTAAAATTCTTCGTGCCGTTTAAAAGATAAGAATCTCCCTGCCGAACAGCGCTGGCCCGTAAGGATCCCGGGTCGCTGCCGGCGCCCGCTTCCGTCAGGGAAAAACATCCCATCCATTCCCCGGAGGCCAACTTCGGAAGGTATTTCCGTTTTTGATCCTCCGTCCCGAACATGATGAGGGCATCGTTGACCAGAGAATTCTGGACAGAAACCCCCACCGCCGTGCCCGCATCCGCCTTGCTGAACTCGATCATGGCGCCGGCATAGGCGACCATGCCCAACCCCGTCCCTCCATATTCCTCCGGAACGGTCATGCCTAAATAGCCCAACTCCCCCAGTTTCTTGAGCGCGGCCAGGTTGACCTCCTGCTTGGCGTCCAATTCCTCGACAACCGGCGCGAGCTCCTTTTCGGCGAATTTCTTCGCCCCGTCGACGATCATTTTTTGTTCTTCGGTGAAATTAAAATCCATGATCCTTTTTTCTCCTTTCCTGGATGGTTTTCCGGATGTATTCAACGATATCTTGAATATCCTCGCCCGGCCCGAAAACTTTTCCGACTCCCAATTCTTTCAGTTTTTCCTGATCTTTCGTGGGAATGATTCCGCCTCCCGTCAACAGGCGATCGCCGAGGCCGGACTTTTCCATGAGTTCCTTGACCCGCTTGAAATGGGTCATATGGGCCCCCGACAAGATCGAGAGGCCGATGACATCGGCGTCTTCCTCGATGGCAGCCTGAACGATGGATTCCGGCGTCTGCTGCAGCCCGAGGTAAACAACTTCCATGCCGGCTTCCACCAGGACGCGGGCGACGATCTTGACTCCGCGATCATGGCCGTCCAGTCCCGGCTTGGCGATGATGACTTTGATTCTTGGATCGGCCATCTCACTTTCCTCTTGTTAAGAAATTTCAGTAAAAGGGTTGCTCCCGGTATTCTCCAAAGACTTTGATCAAAGCATCGCTGATTTCACCCTCCGTGGCCTGGACGCGCGAACACTCCAGCAGGTGCGGAATCAGATTTCCGGTCCCGGCGGCCGCTTTTTCCAAAGCCTCCAGCCGATGTTGAACGGCGGAGTTGTCTCGTTTTTGTTTGATCTCGCGCAGGTATTCGACCTGATCCTTTTCCACGGATTCATCGATTTCCAGGACCGGGATTTCCAATACTTCGCCTTCATTGACGAATTGATTGACGCCGACAAGGACTTTTCTCCTGCGGGAAAGCGCGATCTGGTATTCATAGGCGGCCCGGGTGATTTCGCGCTGGCAGAATCCTTGTTCGATAGCCCTGACCATGCCCCCCAGCTCGTCGATTTTTTGGAAGTATTTTTCCGCCTCTTCCTCCAACTCATCGGTCAGTTTCTCGAGATAATAAGAACCGCCCAGAGGATCGATCACGTTGGCCGCTCCGCTTTCGAAGGCGATGATTTGTTGGGTTCGAAGCGCGATTTCCACCGCTTTTTCCGAGGGGAGGGCCAAAGCTTCATCCATGGAATTGGTGTGCAGGCTCTGGCATCCGCCCAGAACTCCGGCCAGAGCTTCCAGGGCCGTCCGAACGATGTTGATTTCCGGCTGTTGCGCCGCCAAGCTGCAGCCGGCCGTCTGAACATGAAACCGGCACAGCCAAGACCGGGGATTTTTCGCGTGATACTTTTCCTTCATGCGGCGGGCCCAAATCCGCCGGGCCGCGCGCAGCTTCGCGATCTCCTCGAAAAAATCCAGATGGGAGTTGAAGAAGAAAGATAGTCTGGGGGCAAAATCGTCAATATCCAATCCCGCCCGGACGGCGTGTTCCACATAGGTGAAGCCGTCGGCCAGCGTGAAGGCGAGCTCCTGGGCCGCCGTGGATCCGGCCTCGCGAATATGATATCCGCTGATGGAAATCGTGTTCCATTGAGGGACATGGTCCGCGCAAAAAGCCATGAGGTCCGTGATCAGACGCAGGTGGGGTTCCGGGGGAAAGATCCACTCCTTCTGGGCGATATATTCCTTCAAAATGTCGTTCTGAAGTGTTCCCCGGAGCCGATCAAAAGGGATATGGTGGTTTTCCGCGTTGGCCAAGAACATCGTGAAGATCCAGGCGGCGGGAGCGTTGATGGTCATGGAGGTTGAGACTTTGTCCAGGGGGATATCGTGAAACAGGCGTTCCATGTCGGCCGTCGTATCCACGGCGACTCCCGTTTTGCCGACTTCTCCGACCGCCAGGGCGTGATCGGAATCCCGGCCGTAAAGCGTCGGATTATCAAAAGCGACCGATAAACCGGTTTGTCCTTTCTCCAGAAGGAATTTGTATCTCTGGTTCGTTTGAGCGGGAGTTCCCATCCCGGCAAACTGGCGCATGGTCCAAAGTCTCCCCCGGTACATCGTCGGGTGAATCCCTCGAGTGTAAGGATATTCTCCGGGGGCGCCCAGCTCCGACTCGGTGTCGAAACCTGATAAATCTTCCCAATTGTAAAACGGTTGAAGCCGGCGTCCGGAAATTGATGAAAAATCGGCATCCCGAAGCTCGGCTTTTTGATTTTGTCCTTCTTCCCTTTTCTCATTCGCCGTTTTCACAGCCGGACCTCTCATTCGTGAATTCAATTTTTATCTGAGCGCACGTTTTGCGAATATAGGGATAAGGGGATTGGCGATTTTTTAAAAGACGCTCGGAGACAATCCGGATTTCCTCCCGGGCATTCGTCAGTGTTAAGAACCTTTCCCACAAATTCTGCCGGATGGATTCCTTGATCTCATGCTCCATGCGCGATCGTTTCTTTTCCTGGTACCGTCCGGACTGGACAATTCCCTGGATCTGTCGTTCCATCTCTGCGAAAACCTCATCTAACCCCTTGTTTTGAATGGCCGACGCCGTAAGAATAGGGGGGGCGGATTTTGTTTTTTCGCGCGCGCTGATTTCGAATAAAAATCTTAAAGAGTCCACAAGGCTCTCCGTCCCCGGCAGGTCGGCTTTATTAACGAGAAAAATATCTCCCACCTCGAAGATCCCGGCCTTGAGCGCTTGGATGATATCCCCGGTGCCGGGCTGAAGCACAAGAATGATAAGGTCGGCGCAGGTCAGCACGTCCAGCTCGGCCTGACCGACTCCCACCGTTTCGATAAATATCCGGTCCATCCCAAAAGCGTCAAAAATATCCGCCGCGTGGGGGGTTGAGGGGGAAAGCCCCCCATGACCATCCCGGGAGGCCAGGGAGCGGATGAAGATGTGCTGGTCGCCGCTCAAACTTTGCATGCGCACCCGGTCTCCCAAGAATGCGCCGCCCGTAAAAGGGCTCGACGGATCCACGGCAATGACGCCGACAGAATGATTGGCCTTGAGGGCACGGCGGGCCAGGGCTGCCGTGACAGTGCTTTTTCCAACGCCCGGAGGACCGGTGATCCCGATCCGAATCGCCCCTTTCTGATGAGGAATGAGTTTATCCCGAATTTCAGGTATCAACTCCGGGCAATTCTCGACTTTGGTGATCAAGCGGGCGCACGCCAGCCGGCTGCCGTTAAAAAATTCATCCCACAATTTCGGCTTGATGGAGCGTCCGGCGGGCATTTCTGACTTCAGGAAAACTCCTTCCCCTCGAACTCCGAGACCGTCTGATAAAACGCATAAAGAATATATCGCCAAAGAAGGATCGAAGTCAAGAAAGAGGAAAAGGCGGCCTTCCTAAGCGTTTCTGGAACTCTTGGGTCAGCTTGGGGACAACCGCAAAAAGATCGGCCACGACACCGTAGGTGGCAATTTTAAAGATGGGAGCATCGGGGTCCTTGTTGATGGCCACAATGATATCCGATGTCTTCATCCCGGCCTGATGCTGAACGGAGCCAGAGATGCCGCAGGCGATATAGATCTTAGCCCGGACGGTTCGACCGGTCTGCCCGACCTGGTGTTCGTAAGAAACCCAGCCTGAGTCGACGGCCGCGCGCGAAGCGCCCACGGCTGCACCCAAGACTCCTGCGAGCTCCCGGATCACCTTAAAATTCTCGGCGCTTCCGACACCTCTTCCTCCCGAAACAATGATCTCCGCATCAGCCAGATTGACGGTCTCCGTCCCTTTGATGAATTCCAAGATCTTTGTCCTGACCTCGTCCGCGGTCATCTGGAGGGTCTCCCGGAGGATCTCTCCTTTTCTTGAATCATCCCTCGGGGGCATGGCGAAAACCTTGGGCCGGACGGTCGACATTTGGGGGCGGTAATGGGGATAATCGTGAATCGTCGCCATGATGTTTCCGCCGAAAGCCGGCCGCGTCTGTTTGAGATATTTTGTTTCCGGATCGATGTCCAAACCGGTGCAGTCCGCGGTCAATCCCACCTCCAGAGTCGTGGCCACGGTTCCCGCGAAATCCCGGCCCTGGGTCGTCGCCCCGAAGAGAACGATCTCGGGCTTGTATTTCCGGATGAGATCGACGGCGGCCCTGGCATAGGGATCGGTGCGATATTGTTTCAGCAAGGGGCTTTCCATGACATAGACCTTTTCCGCGCCATGGGCAATGGCCTCTGTGGCAAAATGATCGACGTCATCCTGATCCCCGAAAAGCATCCCGCATACTTGAGATCCCAGGGCATCGGCCAGTTTCCTTCCCTCACCCAAGAGTTCAAAGGAAACGCTGGAAACCTTTTCCTGCTCGTGCTCGATGAAGGCCCAGACATTTTTATGGGCGCCGGTGTCAACGGGAACGGCTTTTTCCTCCTTTTCTACGGTGATGGCGCCGACCGGGCAGGCATCGACACAGGCGCTGCAGAAGTTGCATCTCTCGTCGGCCACGGCAATCCCGTCCTTCATGCTTAATGAGCCGAAGGGACAGGAAGGGACACAGGCCTCGCATCCCGTACAGGTATCGACATCGATGATCAATCTGGCCATTCCCCGATCCTCCTTTTCATCAAAGACGGTTAGCGCTCACGTGTTGATCCTGCCGGCGGCGGACGCCATGCGCATCGTGATATTATTTGATAAATTTCGTGTCCATCAGCTTCTGCGCAAGAAGAGGAACCACCTCCGCCAATTCCCCTTTCAAAATATCACCGCCGGCTCCTCTGGCCTCCGGGGAAAAGACCCTTACCACCCAGGTCGGCGATCCTTTCAACCCGATTCGATTCTCATCCGCGCCGATATCCTTGGCGGTCAAGATGGGAATCTGAGCCTTGGCGACCCTTTTGATTCCCAGCAGAGAAGGGTGTCTGGGCTCATTGATATCTTTGACAACCGTCATCAAGGCAGGCAGCGAAGACTCAACAACCTCTCTCCCGTTCTCCAGCAGCCGTTCTACCACAATTATCTTCCTGTCGGGATCGATCTCCCTGACCTTCGAAACATACGTCAACTGCGGAATTCCCATGCGGGTCGCAATGCCCGGCCCGACTTGAGCGGTATCACCATCGATGGCCTGCTTTCCGCAAATCACCAAGTCCGCGCCGCCGATCGTCTGGATCGTCTTGGCCAAGGTGTAGGCCGTGGCCAGCGTGTCCGCCCCCGCGAAAGCCTTGTCTGAGATCAGATAGACCTTATCCACGCCCACCGCCAGAGCATTTTTCAAGACCTCGACGGCCTGAGGAGGGCCCATGCTGATGACGTGGACTTCTCCGCCATGTTTTTCCTTGATACGAAGGGCTTCTTCGACGGCATACTCATCGAAGGGATTGGTGATGCTGGCGACGCCCTCTCGAATCAAGGTGTTCGTCTCAGGATTGATCTTCACGTCCGTGGTATCCGGAACCTGTTTGATGCATACCGCGATCTTCACGTTCTCCTCTCTCTCTCTTCTTTTAATATTGGGTTTTCACGTAACCAAAAGATATATCATCGGACAACATCACGAGTCAATCACATGAACTCGTTCACGGCATGAGTGTCGCCGAACGAACGGCGGCAATGTCAAGCCTTTCGTGCAGAGGTGTCCACGCCGATCACCCCGATCGCCCGTCCCGGAAGAAGCAGGGCCTCTTCGACGGCCGCGCCCGGCGCCGCATCTATTCCCTTGAGCGATCGAATGTTCTATACTGGCGGGTGACGGAAACGCCGCGAAAACCGGAGAAACAATGACCGAACAGGCCAAGAGAAGCCCCTTTATGGTCGGCATGATCTTCCTGATTTTCTTCGTCATCTCGCTGGTAACCAATGTCATCAGCGCCATCAATCCCGATGTCGGCCAGAGCTTTGGTCTCAGCCTGACATTGGTCGGCCTCCTGGCTTTTTCCTTCTTCATCGCCTACGGCGTCATGTCCATACCGGCCGGCATGCTCCTCGAAAGATACCGGGAGAAGCCGGTCATGATCGCCGCTTTCTCGCTGGCAGTCGCCGGGGCCATGCTCATCTCCCTCGTTCCCAGCTACCCGGTCTTCCTGTTCTCGCTGTTCCTCGTCGGATCCGGCATGGCCGCCCTCCAGGTCGCCATCAACCCCCTGCTCCGCGTCTCCGGCGGCGAGGAGCATTTCGCCTTTAATTCGGTCATGGCCCAGCTAATTTTCGGCAGCGCCTCCTTCCTCAGCCCGTTCATCTACTCCTACTTCGTCCGGAACATCGGGCAGGCCGGCGGCGAGGGCAAGCCCCTCATCGGCTTGATGTCGCAGCTTGTCCCGGCCAACCTTCCCTGGGTCTCCGTCTACTGGGTTTTTGCCGTTATCCTCGTCGCCATGGTCGTGGTGCTGGCCGCCATTAGGTTCCCTCCCGTCATCAAGAAGGAGGAGGAGAGGGCCGGCGCCTGGGCGACCCACAAGGCGCTCTTCAAGAACAAAATCGTCCTCCTCTACTTCCTGGGGATCTTCGCCTATGTCGGGACCGAGCAAGGCGTCTCGTTCTGGATCTCTAAGTTCCTCAAGATCTACCACGGCTACGATCCCCAGACGATCGGCGCCAGGCGGGTCGCCCTGTTCTGGCTCCTGATGACCGTCGGCGGCATCCTCGGCCTCGTTCTCCTCAAGCTCTTCGACAGCCGGAAGGTCCTAAAGGGATTCACCGCCGCAGCCATCGTCCTCCTGACCGTCGCCCTGTTCGGACCCGGCCGGGTGGCGCTCTATGCCTTCCCGATGATGGGGTTCGCGGCTTCGGTTATGTGGCCGATCATCTTCTCGCTCGCCTTGAACTCCGTCTCGAGCCACCACGGCTCTTTCTCCGGGATCCTCTGCACGGGCATCATCGGGGGGGCGCTCGTACCTCCGATTATCGGCGCTCTCGGGGACGCGTTCGGCCTCCGGCAGGGGATGTTCTTCCTCTACTTGACGCTGGGATACATCTTAAGCATCGGCTTCTGGGCCAAACCGCTCATCACGAACGAGACGATCGCGGACAAAAAGAGGAAGCTGGCCGTGGCAGCGGACGCGGCCGGGAAGAGCTGAGGGGAAGCTGACCGTGTCCATCATCGGAGTCGACCTCGGCGGGACGAACGTCAGGGCCGGGCTCGTGGATGCCGGCAAGCTGGTTAAGGTCGAAACCGCCGCCGTCCACGGTGAAGGGTCGGAAGGTCAGGTCCTGGAAGATATCTACGGCGTCATCGGCCCGCTCGTCGGGACCGGCGTCGAAGGGATCGGCGTAGGTGTCCCGAGCGTCGTCGACCTCAAGGAAGGGGTCATCTACGATGTCCAGAACATCCCTTCCTGGAAGAAGGTCCCCCTCAAAGCCCTTTTGGAAGAGCGTTACCGGATCCCCTCATACGTCAACAACGACGCCAATTGCTTCGCCGCCGGAGAAAAGCACTTCGGCAAAGGAAAGCCTTACGATAATTTCGTCGGCCTCATCCTCGGCACGGGGCTGGGCGCGGGCATCATCGCCAACGGCAGGCTCTTCTCCGGGGCCAACTGCGGGGCGGGCGAGTTCGGCATGCTGCCGTACAAGGACCGTAATTTCGAATACTACGCTTGCGGCCAGTTCTTCACGAACATCCACGGGATGTCGGGAAAGGCGCTGGCGGAAAGGGCTTGGAAGGGTGACGCCGCGGCCCTGGCCGTCTTCGACGAGTTCGGGGACCACCTCGGACAGGCCATGAAGGCCGTCCTCTACGCGGCCGACCCCGAGGTCGTCATCCTGGGCGGCTCGGTCAGCAAGTCCTACGCGCTCTTCAAAGACGCTATGTGGAAGGCCATGCAGGACTTCGCCTACTCGATCACCATCCGGAAGATCAAAATCGAGGTCTCCGAGACCGAGAACATCGCCGTCTTAGGCGCCGCTGCTCTCTATCTTGACGCCCTGGCGAAGTAACGCCGGCACATCCCGCAGACACACGTCGAATTCACGGAACGATCCCTGTCGTCCGTGCGGCCCGGCGGAACGAGATCCGCAGGCATCTGCGAATCACTTGATGCCGGATAACTCCTGCTCGAGCCTCTTGATCTTTTCGTGGAGGCCTTCCTTCTCTCCCTGCCTCTTCTTTAACAGCATCCTGATGAGGATGCCCGCCGTGCCGATAAGGATCAGGAAACTCAACAGCGAAGCGTCCAGGAACGGGATCCGGACGTTCTTCAGGAAACTGATGACACCCGTGTCGTTAAGGTAAGAAAGCACCGTCAGGAT
>CAZSMW010000118.1:0-1669 GCA_964607985.1 uncultured Eubacteriales bacterium | reverse complement strand
CTCCTCCGGGGGGAGCATGACGCGATCCTCGTCGGAAGCGGCACGGTCCTTCACGACAACCCCCGCCTTACGGTCCGCCACTCCCTCTGGACGGGGAAACGGATCATGCGGGTCATTCTGGACACACGGCTTCGCACCCCGCGGGACGCCAGGATCCTATCCTCTCTGTCCCATGGAGGGGTATTGATCTTCACGGGGCAGCGGGCGCCGGAGAGGAAAGCCCGGGCCCTCGAGTCGAAAGGAGCGGTGGTCATCCGCGTTCCTCTTTCGGCCTCCGGCGTCGACCTCAAAAGCGTCCTCGTGGAGCTGGGAAGACGGGATGTTACGAGTCTCCTTGTCGAAGGGGGAAGCCGGGTCCTGACGGCGTTCATCGAAGGGAAGCTCGCCGACAAGATCGTTCTGACGCTTTCGCCCAAGCTCATCGGCGGAACAACGGCCCTCTCCTTCCTGGAGGGAGAAGGCGCGGCCTCCATCAAAGACTCCCTGCCGGTCAAGAACGTAAGATGTTTTCCGATCGGGAACGATCGGATGATCGAGGGGTACTTCTGATGTTCACGGGGATCATCGTTTCCACGGGCCTGTTCAAGGGTTACAGGCGGGGCCGGCACGAAATGCAATTGGAGGCCGCCGACCTGGCGCCGAAGCTCGAGCCCGGGGCGAGCCTGGCGGTCAACGGCGTCTGTCTGAGCCTCGTCAGCAAGGACAAGGGGACCCTGGCTTTCGACCTCTCCCAGGAGACGCTCGGCCGGACGAACCTGGGCGCCCTCAGGCCGGGGGCCCGGCTGAACCTGGAGCTTCCCTTGACTCTCGGTTCCCTGGTCAGCGGCCATCTCGTTTCCGGACACATCGATGCCGTCGGAAAGGTCGTGCGTCTTGTTGAGAAGCGGCCGGGAAAACGGCTGCTCATCTCCTTCCCCTCGGACCTGAGGCCGTATTTCGTCCCTAAAGGGTCGGTGGCCGTCAACGGGGTCAGCCTGACCATCGCGACCCTCGAAGGCGCGAGGCTCGAGACCGAACTCATCCCGTTGACCCTCAAGGGGACGAATCTCGGCGACCTCCGAGGCGGAGACCCGGTCAACATCGAGTGTGACATGGTCGGCAAATACGCGTATAATTGGTTTTCGCAGGGAAGAAGTCGAAGATAAACCATGGAAAAAAGGACTCGAACGATATCGGTCGAACATGCCCTCGAAGACGTCAAGGCCGGACGGCTGATCATTATCGTGGACGATGAGGACCGGGAGAACGAAGGCGACCTCATGGTCGCCGCCGAGAAGGTCACTCCCGAGATCATCAACTTCATGACCAGGCACGGCCGGGGCCTCATCTGCCTCCCGCTGACTCACCAAAGGATGGGGGAGCTTGACCTTCCCCTGATGGTTTCCGAGAACACGGCCCGCTTCCAGACCGCGTTCACGGTGTCCATCGATGCTTTAGAAGGCGTGACGACGGGCATCTCGGCCTACGACCGCGCCAAGACGGTCCTCACGGCTATCGATCCGAAGACAAGGCCGGCAGACCTGGCCCGGCCGGGCCACATCTTTCCGCTCCAGGCCCGGGAAGGCGGGGTCCTGGCCAGGGCCGGGCAGACCGAGGCGGCCGTGGACCTGGCCCACATGGCGGGGATGACGCCGGCCGGGGTCATCTGCGAGATCATGAACGAGGACGG
>CAZSMW010000117.1:0-4694 GCA_964607985.1 uncultured Eubacteriales bacterium | reverse complement strand
GCTGGCCTTGACCGCCGGCGGGGGATGGCAGGAAATCCTCGCCGGTCTTGTTATGGCTCTAGCCGCGTCTCTTATCGCCGGGCGCTTCCGCCGGTTAGTCGTGCCGAAAGCCGATTTCAAGCATTGGCCCCGGCGCTTTGTCTTCAGCCTCCTTTACTTCTTTAAGTTCCTCTGGGAATTGGCCAAGGCCAACTTGAACGTTGCCGTCATCGTCCTTCATCCAAAGCGGCCGATCAAGCCGGGGATCATCAAGATTCGGACGGGGCTGAAAACAGACGCCGCGTTGACAACTCTCGCCAACTCCATCACTTTGACACCCGGCACATTCACCGTGGACATCAACCCGGCTAAAGGGGAGCTCTACATCCATTGCCTCATCGTCAAATCGAAGGACATCGAGCAAAACACCCGGGACATCGGGCTGAAGTTTGAGCCCCTGATCAAGGAGGTCTTCGAATGAGAGTCGCTCGCTGGTTCACCGGCGTCACCGTCCTCGGCGGCCTGGCCACCCTGAATTTCTTTGTCTTCGAGGGCCCGCTTCTGGTCAAGCTGATCAACGTCAGTCTCTTCAGCTCCCTCTTCGTCCTCTTCCGCGTCGTTTATGGCCCATCGCCGGCCGACCGGGTCGTGGCCGTGGATATCCTGGGAGTCCTCATCATCGGCATGTTGGCCTTGTTCGGCCTCTTTTACGACCAGGGGTTTTTTCTGGACATCGCCCTGATCTGGGCCCTGCTCAGCTTCGTATCCTCGCTGGCCTTCGCCAAGATCCTGGAAGGGAGACGCCTCGATGATTAGGCAAACAATCGGCATGGTTTTCATCTGGGTCGGGATCGCCTTCGACTTCCTCGGAGTGCTTGGCCTGCTTCGGCTGCCCGACGTTTACACTCGCCTTCAGGCGGCAACGAAGTGCGTCACCTTCGGCACGGCCGGCCTGCTCTTCGGCACCTTCATTATTAAGGGCTTCACCAGCTTCGGCTTCAAAGCTCTTCTAGGAATCGCCTTCGTCTTCTTCACATCGCCGGTCGCCGCCCACGCCATCTCCCGGGCCGCCCATCGCGGCCGGATCCCCCTGGCCGAAGAAAGCGTCGTCGACCTTTACGAGGCCGACGGCGAACTCAAGGAGGAATGACGTCATGATCCTGCCCAAAGTCCGAGAAATCAAAGAAGCCCTGGTTTCCCTGTTTTCCGCACCCTACACGACGAAGTTTCCCGCTCAACCGGATACCGAGTCGAAGCGCTATAGGGGGATGCCCCGCTACGATAAAAGTTTCTGCGTCGGCTGCGGCGCCTGCGCTCAAGTCTGTCCCTCCCAAGCCATCAAGATGAGCGATGACCCGATGCGCAAGGTCCGTACCCTCCGGGTCGACTACGGCTCCTGCATCCAGTGCGGGCAATGCCAGGAGAAGTGCATCACCGTTAAGGGGATCGCCAACACCAACTTCTATTCGCTGGCGGTGAGCGACGTCGAGGCCCCCGAGGTCTTCGAGACCATCGAGAAGGAACTTGTTCTCTGTGAGGGCTGCGGCGAAATCATCGCTTGCCGGGACCACCTGCGCTGGGTCAACCTGCGGCTGGGCGCCAAGGCCTATGCCCATCCGAATTTTCTCCTTCTAACCCAGGCGGAATTTGCGGACGTCAATCCCTCCAAGCCTAAAGAATCGATTCGCCGCGAGGACCAGATCATGACCGTCTGCGCCAAGTGCCGCCAAAAGATCGTTACGGCGGATGAATTTTGAGGAATTCCGCGTCTCTCTGGCCGGCCGGCGGCCGGACCAGATGGCTCTCGTCGGCCTCGGCAATCCGTATCGCGGAGATGACGCTGCGGGACTGATCCTGTTCGACCGGCTCAAGAATTCACCGGCTCTTATGGGCGCCCGATTCATCCGGGCCGAGGCCAATCCCGAGAACCATCTGCAAGAAATCTTGGACGGCGGGGCCGGACTGGTTGTCTTTATCGACGCCGCCCGGTTCGGCGGCCGGCCTGGCGAGATCGTATGGGTTGATGAAGACCGGATCGATTCCGCCAGCGTGAGCACCCACTCCTTTTCCCTCCGTGCCGTCATTGACTTTTTGCGTCTCCACCGGCCGTTCGTGTTCAAGGTCCTGGCTATCCAGTCCGGAGCTACGGGCTTTGGCGCCGCTCTCTCTCCGGCCGTCCGTCTCGGAGTGGAGACGTTCTTCCTCCCGTCTTAACGATTCTCACTGGAGAACCTCTTTGTTTCTCCTCTTCAACTAGGGGAAAGCGCGATTCTTTGGTATAATAAATAGTTAACAAAAAGGAATCTCTGCGTTGTCGATCGGCGCCATTTTTCGAAAGGGCCGGTCCAAAGCAAGCGTCATGAAAGCGCCTCAATTTTCTTTGCGGACAAAGCTCAGCTTGAGCTTTCTCCTCGTCATCGTCATCGGCGGCTTCTTTACGCTGATCATCGGCTCCCGGATCATTCGCACGACACTCATCTCCCAAGCTCAGGCCAAAGTTCGCCATGACCTGTCTTCCGCCTGGATGGTTTTCAACGCCAAGCTCAACGATATCAAGGTCATCGTCAGCCTGACCGCGGCGCGGGAAAGCCTGCGGGAAGCCGTTCAAAAAAACCAGAAAGATACCCTCCTTAAATATCTCGGCCGCGTCCGAACCGAAAACGGACTGGACATCTTGACCCTGGCGGATGCGCGAGGAGTCGTCCTTCTCCGAACCAGGAATCCGGAAATGACCGGAGACGATGAATCGTCCGACGAAATCGTCCGGCAGGTTTTAAAAAAGAACATCGCGGCCTCCTCCCAGCTTCTCTCCAGGGACGAGCTCCTCAAGGAGGGACGCGACCTGGCCGATAAGGCCGTGCTGGAGTTCGTCTCCACGCCGAAAGCCGCGCCCAGAGCGGAGAACCGTGAAACAATGGGGATGATGCTCAAAGCCGGCGCCCCGGTGACGGACGAAACGGGGGTTCTTCTCGGGGTTCTCTACGGAGGCATTCTTCTCAACCGGAACTACGACATCGTGGACGGCATCAAGGACCTTGTCTTCAAGGGCGAAAAATACAAAGGTCGGGAGACGGGAACCGCCACCATTTTCCAGAACGACCTCCGGATCTCGACCAATGTCAAAAACGAAAAGGGCGAGCGCGCCATCGGCACGCTCCTGTCCGAGGAAGTGAAAAAGGCCGTGCTCGAAGAGGGCCAGCCCTGGCTCGCCCGGGCCTTTGTCGTCACCGATTGGTACGTCACCGCCTACGAACCGATCAAAAACGTCGAAAACAGGATCATCGGCATCCTGTACGTCGGAATGCTCGAAAAGCCCTATAAGGACACCGCCGACCGGGTCATGCTGACCTTCACCCTGATCGCCGCGCTCTTCATTCTTTTTCTCCTGGTCATCCTCAACTTTTCCACGACCCGGATCATCCGTCCTCTTCACAGAATGGTGCGGGCCACGAAGGAAATCGCCAAAGGAGATCTGACTCATAAAGTCGATGTGCACTCCCGGGATGAAATCGGGACCCTGGCGGATGCCTTCAACCAGATGACCGACCATCTTCGCGACGCCAATCAGGCGCTCATCGATTGGGGGACGACCCTGGAGAATAAAGTCGAGGAACGGACCAAAGAGCTCGTCGAGATCCAGTCCCATCTCGCCCAGTCCGAAAAGCTTGCCTCCATCGGAAAGCTCGCGGCGGGCATCGCCCATGAGATCAACAACCCCCTGGGAGGCATTCTCATCTACAGCTGCCTGATCCTTGAGGAAACGGACAAAAACAACCCGCACTACGAAAACCTCAAAAAAATCGTGAAAGAGACGACGCGGTGCAAGGACATCGTCAAGGGTCTTCTCGAATTCGCCCGGCCGAAAGAACCCGAAATGGGGATGGTCGATATCAACGAACTCCTGGATAATTCCCTGTCGCTGATGGAACGCCAGGCCCTGTTTCAGAACATCGCCATCCGGAAAATTTATGAGCCCGGCCTGCCGACAATCTTCGCCGACGGCGCCCAACTTCTGCAGGTGTTCATCAACATCATCCTCAACGCCGCCGAGGCGATGAACGGGAATGGAATATTGACCCTTAAAACATCAATCTCTTCGGGCCGGGACACGATCAGCGTCGAATTTACGGACACCGGTCACGGCATCCGGGAAGAAGACAAAAAGCGGCTCTTCGAGCCGTTCTTCTCAACCAAAGAAGTCGGCAAGGGAACCGGCCTCGGGCTGGCCATCAGCTACGGCATCGTTCAAAAACACAGGGGAGCGATCGAGATCCATAGTGAAACCGGGCACGGAGCCACGTTCACCGTTAAGCTTCCGTTGAAGCGAAAGACGACATGAGCGAAGCCATTCAAATCCTGATTATCGACGACGACGAAGCCCTTCGGGATTCCATGCGCCAGGTCCTGAAAAAAGAGGGCTACCAAACCCGGGACGCTCAAGACGGGCAAGAAGGATTGGCCCTCTTCCAAAAGGAACATTTCCATACCGTGTTTCTGGACCTGAAGCTTCCCGGCATCAACGGCCTCCATGTGCTGCGCCAGATGAAATATGCAAGCCCGGAGACACCCGTCGTCATCATCACCGGCTTCGGCACGATCGAATCGGCTGTCGAAGCCATGAAGATCGGCGCCTTTGATTATCTGGCCAAGCCTTTTACGCCCGAGGAGCTGCGCCTCACCGTCCGAAAAGCCCTGAAGGGCCGAAAAATGAGCCA
>CAZSMW010000116.1:0-4285 GCA_964607985.1 uncultured Eubacteriales bacterium | reverse complement strand
TCGGCAATTTCGGGTGGTCGTCATTTCATGTAATCGTCGAGCCTCAATGTCGAAGAATTGGAGGCCGACGGAAAAATGAAACCCCGGTTTTATCGATACCCCTCTTTTTGTTATACTATGCCCTAAACTGGTAATTCACCTTCATGAAGGAGATGCGAAGATGGCGATGAATGCACTCGACCGTTTGATCGAATCCCAGGCGGGATCCGTCGAAAGAAGGGACGACCGGGTGATCGTCGGGAACGAAGAACGGATTTCATCCCACATGGACGCCCTCATCCGTGAGGCTGTCTTCGGCGACGCGGCCGGCAAGACCGCGGCCCGCTGGCTCATCTGGGAAACGGCCCAGGCCCTGGGCATCCGGCCGGCCTCCATCCACGAGCTTTACACGGCCCGCGGCCGCGGCGAGATCGCCAGGACCTTCACCGTCCCGGCCGTGAACCTGCGCATGCTGGCCTACGATTCCGCCCGGGCCGTCTTCCGGGCCGCCCGGGAGATCGACGCCGGCGCCTTCATCTTCGAGATCGCCCGGTCCGAGATAAGCTACACCGACCAGCGCCCGGCCGAATACGTCTCCGCCGTCCTGGCCGCGGCCGTCCGGGAGGGCTTCCGCGGGCCGGTCTTCATCCAGGGCGACCACTTCCAGGCCGCCGCCAAGAAATACGCAGCCGATCCGGAGGCGGAGATCAAGGCCATCCGTGATCTCATCGTCGAATCCGTTTCGGCGGGCTTTCTCAACATCGACATCGACACGTCGACCCTGGTCGATATTGCCAAGCCCTCGCTCGCCGAGCAGCAGAGGCCGAACTTCGAGCTCTGCGCCGGGCTTACGCGCTTCATCCGGGCCCAAGAACCCAACGGGGTCAATATCTCCATAGGCGGCGAGATCGGGGAAGTCGGCCAGAAAAACAGCTCGCTCGAAGACCTCGAGGCCTTCATGAAAGGCTACGACGCCCTGCGCGGCCCCGTCACCGGGATGTCCAAGATCAGCGTCCAGACGGGGACGAGCCACGGCGGGGTCGTTCTGCCTGACGGGACGCTGGCCCAGGTGGCCATCGATTTCAACGTCCTCAAGGAACTGAGCGAGGAAGCCCGCGGCAAGCACGGCATGGGGGGAGCCGTCCAGCACGGGGCGAGCACGCTGCCCGACTCCGCTTTCCATAAATTCGTCGAGGCCGGCGCCTGCGAGGTTCACCTGGCCACGGCTTTCCAGTCGCTCGTCATGGACCATGAGGCCGTTCCCGAGTCGCTCCGCCTGGATATTTATGAATGGCTCAAGGTGAACGCGGCCGGCGAACGCAAACCCAAGGACACCGAGGCCCAGTTCCTTTATAAAACCCGCAAGAAGGCCGTCGGACCATTCAAGAAACAGTTCTGGACGCTGCCCGAGGCGGCCCTGGCGGCCATCGGGGCGAGCCTCGAGAAGCAGTTCGCCTTTCTCTTCGAGCAGTTGGCGATCGGCGGGACGACAGGCATCGTGGCGAAGCACGTCCAGGCTCCCGAAGCCCATCAGTCCTTGCCCGAAGGGAGCGTTAAAACCGTCAAGAGGGAGTCGACGGAGGGGCTGGCGGATTAAGGGACGCTACGGAAAGATCGCGGCCGGCGTCGGCCGAACGCAAATCCCTCAGGAATAATGGATGAGATAGAAGATCAATCCCAGCATGACCAAAGCGCAGATGGCGGACATCCTTCCCATCCCGGCTTCGGTCATACGCCTCTTCTCGTAGATCGCGTTCGCCGCTACAGTAGCGATGGGCAGGAAGAGAAACGCCGTGCCGATCCCGGCCAGAACGTCGCTCAGATAATGGACGCCCAGCACGATCCGGGAGTAGGCGATAGCGGCCGCCGCGACCAATAAGAAGACATTGAGCCACGTGCGCCATTTCTTTTTGCCGGCGGCGAAGACGAGGAACGGCAAGGTCAGGGCGAAGGCCTTGGTCGTATGTCCGGAGGGCATCGAATCGCTCCCTGGATGGATGACGGGGACGATCTCCCCGGCGTATTGGATATAAGGCCGGGGCCGGCCAAAAACCCCTTTAGAAAGGTCGCCCGAAATACCGGCAAAGGCGAAGGATAAAAGGATTAGCGGATAGACCTTCCGGACGTCCTTCAGGCTCTCAAACTTGAAGGACAGCCCCAGGATGACAAGGTAAACCAGGACGCAAGAGGCCATCCCATACGTGGACAGCGCCTTGGCCGCACCGGCGAGAAAAGGAACTTCGCGAAGGGGATTGTGAGCGATCTGGATCGCTTTATCCATTCCCCCTTGGGCCCAGAGCAGGACGGCTGCCCCCCATAGCGCCGCCGCGGCGGCAATCAGCCGGCGCGTCCTCCGCGAGGTCAGGAGGATTTTTATGTAAGCGCCGCCGCCGGCTGTTCCCACAGACACTTTTCGCCTGCCCTCTTAATCCTCTTTTCCGGCCGGCCCCTTTTCCTTTATGGCCCGGGCCGCCCAGAGGATACCGCGCTTGACGATCTCCCGGACCTGGGGGACATCGAAGTCGGAGGCGACGTGGCCGAGAGACGTGTAGAAGACGCGTCCCTTGCCGAAGGGCTTCTTCCAGACGACGGGCATCACGACGCCCTTGATCCAGCGGTCATACTGGCCGGAGAACCTGGTCGTGGCCAGGACCTTGTTGTTCGGGTCCACCTGCATATAGTACTGCTCGGAGTGCATCTTGAAGTCCGTAAGGCCCGCCGTGATCGGGTCCATGGGATCGGCGATGTTCACTTCGTAGTCGATGACGCCGCCGGGATGGGCGACCCACTGGCCGCCGATCATGTATTCGTAGTTGACGCTGCTCCGGAAAGAGTCGGCCAGTCCGCCGTGCCAGCCGGCGATACCGATCCCGCCCATGACGGCATCGAGGAGTCCCTTCTCCTGCTCCGGCGTGATGGCGGCCTGGGTGACGGATTGAACGATGAGATCGAGGGACTTGAGCTTGGCGGCGTCGAGGTAGGAATCCAGCGAGTTCGAGATCTCGACGTCGAAGCCCTGCTCCCTGAGCCAGGGAGCGAAGATGTCCACGCACTGTTTCGGCTCATGGCCTTCCCATCCGCCCCAAACGAACAGGGCCTTCTTTTTCTTTTCCTGGGCCACACCGGACGCGGCCAGGCAGGCCATCAGTAGAACAACAAGAATTCTTTTTTTCATCGGCTTCTCCTCAAGCCTCTCCTATTTTTCCAGGTCCCGGATCCAGATATCGCGATATCGGACCGGACAACCGTGGTCCTGGAGGGAGATCGGGAGCTTGTCCGCGTGCGCCTTGTAGGGAGGCCTGGCCTTGTGGGCTGTGGGCCCGGTGAGCACGTCGTTGTCGTGGACCAGGACCCCGTTGTGGATGACGGTCATCCGTGCCGGCATGAGGAGCATTCCATCCTTGTCGAAGCGCGGCCGGTGGAAGATGATATCGAAGGTCTGCCACTCGCCGGGTTTTCGGCAGGCGTTGACGAGCGGCGGGTACTGGCCGTAGAGAGCGGCCGTCGAACCGTCGGCGTAAGTTCTGTTGTCGTAACAGTCGAGGACCTGGACCTCATACATATCCATCAGGAAGACGCCGCTGTTTCCCCGCTCCTGGCCTTCGCCCTTGACCACGGCCGGAGCTGCCCACTCGACGTGGATCTGGCAGTCGCCGAACCCTTGCTTTGTCCGGATGGAACCGGTCTTGTCCACGACCTCCAGGTATCCGTTCTCGACCTTCCACAAGGCGGGTTGGCCCTTGCCGTTCTCCCAGAGGGAAAGGTCCTTGCCATCGAAGAGGACGATAGCGTCCGATGGCGGCGGCGCCGGAGGTCCGGCAGGCCGGGGGGTGACGACCGGGGGCAACGGACGGTTTATGTCGTGGATCGACCACTTGGTCATGGGATCATCCTGGACTCCGGTCGCGGCGCCTGTTTCGGCGTTTGCAACCGCTGCGAGACCGACCAGCACGGCAGAGAAAATGATGAGACTCGATGTGTTATTCACTTGACCTCCCGCATGAATTACAGGGACCAGCCGGGCCTATAGTCCGCATGGATGAACTTATTGGCTTCCGGCAGGTTAGAGAATTCCATCTTGATCGGGTCCCATTCGAGGACTGTCTTCTGAGCCTGAACACGGAGGGCGGCGTTGCCGAGGAGCATGACCTCGGTCAGCGGACCGGCGTATTCGGCGAAGTCCGTCGTCGACTTCTTACCGGCCTTGATGGCGGCGACCCATTCCTCGTGGATGCCGGGCGAGCGGGGGATGGTCTTCTCGGGCCTCTTGTATTCCTGCATCAGCTTTTCGGGAAGGAGCCGCGGG
>CAZSMW010000115.1:0-2884 GCA_964607985.1 uncultured Eubacteriales bacterium | reverse complement strand
CGGCATGATCCAAGGCGATGACTTTGGCGGCTTCCCTATCTTTGGTGGCTTCATATAAGGGAATGATTGTCGCGAGCGAATCCTGAAACCTGTTCATGGCAAACAGCGACTTGCCCAGAAGGAGCCGCGTCGGGGCGTCCTCCTTGAGCTTGAGAGCCCGGTCCAGCAATCCGCGGGCCTTTTCATAGTCCCTTGCCATGAAGTGTTCCGTGGCCAGAACTCGCAATTGTTCTGGTGACGGGAACGGGCTGTGCACTTTAGCATAGGCCCAAGGCAGGGCCGGATACGGCTGGGAAAGAAGAATGAAGTTGTCTTTCTCGGACACGAGCGTCTTTCCCCCGCTGACCACGGAGACCTCGGCGCTATAGTATCCGGGCTTAACGTTCGCGAGGGCGAATGGGCCGAAGACGGTTCCGCCGCCCGGCCGGCCCTGGACTTCAGCCAGCGGGACCTTCTGGTCCCGGACGAGCGAGCCGTCGTCGATCGAATGGAGTTCAAGCCTGAGGATGGCCTGCGGATCGGCGGCGGCCTCCTTCAGCCCTTCGGCCTGGACATAGGCTCCCAGGCTTTCCTGGGGAAGGAACTCGTTCTTGGCGCCGACGATGTATTGGACACCGTCAAACGCGAACGCCTTGAGGTTCATGCGCTGGTCGGCCGGGACCGGCTCCTGACCGTGAAAGAGAAGCAGGCTGCTGAGGCGAAGGCCGGTCCCCTCGTCGGGCACGGAAACGGTGGTCTCGAACGACGTGAAGTCCTTGCCCGTCTTGTTCTTGAGAAGGAAGAAGAACCTGTAGTTCCCCGGGATGACCGGCAGAATGTCCTGGAACGCGAAGCGGCGGCGCTCGTGGGCTTTGTATTGGGCCTCGGTCAGGCGGATGGGGATCTCCTCCGTGTTCTCCAGAATGAGATTGCCTTTAGAGTCTTCCATCCGGACGAGGAGCTCGAAGCCGGCGTAGAACTCCTCGCCACGCTGGGCAAAGCTCATCTTGTCCGGCTCGATGGACCAATGAAGGAAAGGTTGTCCGGCCGCTGTAAATAACCGGACTTTGGCGCCGGCATTGATGAAATTGTCCGCGTATTCGGTTTCCACGAAGTCCTTGTAGTTCATGTAGGACCGGGCATAGGCGTCGGAGAATTTCTTCTCCGGGAGAGACTTGGCCGCGGCGATGATGCTGTCCGAAGAGAAGGATGCGCTGCCGAGGGGCCTGTCGCCCGGAAGATAGCTCTGGGCGGCACTTGCCAGCTCGGAACTCGATTTTTTAATGACCTGGATGGCCGAGGTCCGGGTGACGGACCTGGCCCCGACCCCCGGGATGATCAGCTTCTCCGGACCTTCGATGCCGGGATAGTAGAGACGGTAGTCCCCCATCCCCTGGGGTTGGTAGAAGATGAGATAGAAGAAGGGGGGAAGTCCGTATTGCTCCTCGCCCTTATAGAACCAAAGCTCCATGGGCCAGAGCTCGGAATGGGTCGTGAAGAAGTTTCTTTCGAGGGGTTTTCCCAGAATGAGGTAGAACGATCCTCTCTCCGTCTGGCTTCCCCTCTTGAAGGAGCCGCGGCCGAAGTTCTGGTCGGCGAACCGGACCCTGTCCATGTACTCCTTGGTGAACTCGTTCTCCTTCGTGTCCGGCAGGGGATCGCGCTGGCGCCAGAAGAACTGGATGAACTTTTCCCGTTCGGCGTCGGTCCTGAGCTTCAGGAAGACCTCCCGCTCGACCTTCGTTATGATGGGAGAGACGTCTTCGAGCCATGTTCGATGGGCGGGGACGAGCTGCTGCCCCGGAAAAGCCGGTGCGCCCAGGAGTCCGAAGAGAATACAAAAAGCGGAGACGAGCGTTTTTATCAAGATCATCTTCCAGGAACCTAAACTATCACAGCCCGGGAGAAGTTTCAATTCCGGCCGTCGTCGGCGGCCTCGCCGCTGGATCCGTTCGATGGATCGCATGATGTTCCGTGCGGAAGACGCCACAGGCCATACCCTCGCAGCCGAATATGGGCTGGATTTTGAATGGCCGGGGATGGAAATGGGGTGGCGGCTTCTGCCGCCACCCCATGAGTTCGAGCTGTCCTATCTTTTCTCTTTCTTTTAGAAGATCAGGCGGATGCCGAGACGAACTTGACGCGGCTTGATGATGCTGTAAAGATCGTGCCCCTGTGTCGACTGGTAATAAGCCGAGTCGGAGGTGTCATTGATCCAGTCATAGCCGACTCTTGTTCCCCAATCCTGAATGGTGTCGGCATTGAAGACGTTGAAGACGTCCATCATAAGTCCAAGCCTGTACTTCTGAGCGAGGATAAAGACCTTCTCCAACCGGAGATCGAGAACTTTCTGCATGTCGTAGTGATTGGCGCCGCGAGTCTCGGTAAAGAACGTCACCCGGCCTTGATTCAAACTCTTTGTCCTGAATCTTTGGGCCCACGCGCTGCCGGTGATCGCCCTGAAAGCCACGCTGAAGTTGATGTCGAAAGGAAGGACGTATGTCCCCCCGATTTTAAGCATATGGGTCGGGTCGAAGGTAGCGTTGCCGTCGGCGTTTATCCAGTAGTTCGGGTCGCCCATTTGCTGGCTGTTCCGGCCATTCCAGCCGATGTCATCGCCCCAGCCGTTGTCGATGGTCCCTGTCGTTTTGGAGTAGAGATACGAGAGCATCAATTGCCACCTGTTCGAGAAACGCTTGTTGAAGAGGAATTCCAAGCCCTGGTATTTCCGGTAAGCTCCTTTGTCGCCGTAATAAGGCCTGTCCGGACCGGGCTTTATGTTTTCGATCACGAATTCGTGCGCATTTCCGGAAACCAGCTCATAGGCCGTATAATCCGTCCCGGGCGGCGTGTATGGCTCGTAGACGGCCAGAGTGTCATAAACTCCGATAAGGTCTTTCCATTC
>CAZSMW010000114.1:0-4916 GCA_964607985.1 uncultured Eubacteriales bacterium | reverse complement strand
CGCGGCGAGGCCAATATCCTCAATCTCGGCAGCTATTCGGTCGTGAATTTCATGGGACAAGGCCTTTCGCCGGAAGAGGCCTGCCTGAAGACGCTGGAAAGGATCGCCGTCAAGACGAAGCTCGAACCGCGCCTTTTGACCGAGGACGGCAAGCCTTCGTTCGGACTCAATTTTTACGCCCTCAACAAGAAGGGCGAATACGGGTCGGCCTGCTTGTGGAACGGGGGCACGTATGCCGTCCACGACGGCACCGAGAACAAGCTCCGCGACTGCGCGTATCTATATAAGGAGAAAAGATAGTCGGCCATTTCGCTTTCTTGACATCGATCCACGGCCGGGAATACTATCATTCCGCGATGAGCTCGATCGATCCCGGGCTTGGTGGGCGGGAGAGTCGTATCGAACAAAATAGCAAATCTCAAGGAACTTGAATTCTAGGAGGTCTGATATGAGGTCTACGAGGTGGAGTCGAAGGGCGTTCCTGCGGATGGCCGGGGGTATGGTGCCGGCCGCGTATGCGGCCAAAGCCGGCGGGCTCGACGGTGTCTTAGCCGCCTCTCAAGCAGTCGCGGACCGGACGCCCGAGGAGGTCGCGAAAGACGAGTATTACTGGCGGGAGATCCAACTGGCCTTCAAGCTGGACCGGAGCCTGATCAACCTGAACAACGGTTTCACCGCCCCGTCCCCCCGGGTCGTGCTCGAATCGGTCTGGCGCTACATGGACATGATCAACATGCTGCCCGTCCATTACCAGGGAATGGTCGCCAACAACATCCAGACGATCCGCCGGCGGATGGCGGCGGAGTTCGGATGCGACCCCGAAGAGCTGGCCCTGACCCGCGGCGCCAGCGAATCCCTGCAGATCGTCCAGAACGGGATCGACCTCAAGGCCGGCGACGAGGTGGTCACGACCGAGCAGGACTATCCCCGCATGCTGACGACTTGGGACCAGCGCATGCGGCGCGAGGGGATCAAGGTGACGCGCTTCCAGTTCCCCGTGCCGACGACGCAGGATGATCTTTACAGGCGGTTCGAGAACGCCATCACGCCGAAAACGAAGGTCTTTCATTTCTGCCACGTCACCAATCTGACGGCCCAGATGTTCCCAGTGCAGCGGCTCTCCCGGCTGGCTCGCTCGAAGGGGATCGTCACGATCGTCGACGGCGCGCACGCGTTGGGACAGTTCCCGTTCAAGTTGCGGGACCTCGAGTGCGACGCCTACGGCGTCAGCCTGCACAAGTGGCTCTTGGCGCCGATCGGCAACGGTTGTTTATACGTGCGCCGGGAGATGATCCCGCGGTTTTGGCCTCTCCAGGCCGCCCCTGAACAGCAGGACCACGATATCCGCAAGTTCGAGGCCATCGGGACGCACCCGTGGGCCATCCGGGCGGCCCTCGGCGAAGCGCTGGCCTTCCATCAGGCCATCGGTGGCGAGCGCAAGGCGGCGCGTCTGCGCTACCTGACGCTGCGCTGGGCGAACGCCCTCAAGGTCCATCCGCGCATCAAGATCCTGTCGAACCTCGGCGAGCCCGCGGAAGCATGGGCGGTCGCGGCAGTCAACATCGAGGGGATCGACGTCAGGGACCTCGCCCGGTTCCTGATGGACCAGTATCGGATCGTCGCGGTCCCGCTCGTCGGGGGGGCTCCGCCCAACTCGGTCTTCGATTATCAGGCCCTCAGGGTATCGCCGAACGTTTACACGACGCTCGAGGAGATCGACACGTTCGTGGAGGCCATGGAAGCCGCTCTCAAGAACGACGTTCCTTCCACGGCTCCCGAGGCCGGCGGCGGCATGGAGGAACCCCTCGTTTAGGCGCAGACGTTTAAGAAAGGGGAGGATCCCTATGAAGAATATGGTACCTTTGGCCGTTGTGGCACTTGCCTTTGCCCTCATCGCAGGCGGGACCGTGGCCTATGCCCAGGGCACTTTTGAAATCCCGTTCAAGTTCCAAGCGGGCGGCAAAAAGTTCCCGCCGGGCGAATACCGGGTGGACCAGAAGGAAGACGGGCCGATCACGCTTCGGCAGGAATCGACCGGCAAGGAAGTCCAGATCCCCTTCATCATGAAGCTGGCGCAACCAAAGCCACCCATCGAGGAGCCCCAGCTTGTCTTCGATATGGTGGGGAACTTCGAGCCGTCGTATACGGAATACGTAACAGACTACGTGCTGGCGGAAGTATGGCTGCCCGGGCAGGACGGCATCCAGGTGCACACCTTGAAGGGAGCCCACCAGAACCAGACCGTCAAGGGGGAGATAGCGAAAAAATAGGCTGGGATTATCGTTCTTCCAGAATGATGACGGCGTATCCGTCGGCGAAGAGGCGTTGGGCTAATTTGCGGGCGGCGTCGCCGTCGGAAGCTTTGAGCCGGACCCGGTAATAGACCTGGGTCGATGTCTTGAAGAGGGCGATATAGACTCCTTCATAATTCCCTTTGAGCTTGCGGACGAGGTTCGAGGCATTGTCTTTAGAAATGAAGGACCCGGCTTGGACGGACCAGCCCCGGCTCACCGGCGCCGGCGAGATGTCCCTGAGGACTTCGAGCCTGACCGGAACGGTCCCCGGGCCGATCATCCCGAGGACCCTGGCCGCCGCGTAGGACAGGTCGATGATCCGATCGCCTACAAACGGGCCGCGGTCGTTGATGCGAACCGTGGCCGTTCGGCCGTTTTCAAGGTTGGTCACCATGACATACGTCCCGAAGGGGAGAGTCCGGTGGGCCGCGGTCATGTCGTACATGTCGTAGATCTCTCTGTTCGACGTGAGCTTTCCGTGAAAGTCAGGCCCATACCAAGACGCCACCCCGGTTTCGACGCCGCCTCGAGGGTGATACGGAGTACGGGCGCATGAGGAAAGGACCGTCAAAAGAGCAAGAACGAGGGAAAGTTTTTTACGCATCTTTCAGGGCCATGATGCCCCAGGCCGGCAACAAAATCAACCCGGGGTTGAAAAGGCCTCGTGCTTGGGTCCCTCGACGAATTCAACCAAACCTTCGTCCCAGGACGTCGTAGCGACGTCTTTGACCTCCTAGCCGACGCCGTTGGGATCTCCCTTGGAGTGTTTGTCTTCATTGTCATCGCCCGGAAAATAAAGTTGCCCCATTGAAAATAAAATACAGTTATCGGCGATTTTTTAACTATCGGACCGGATATTATCAGAGACGTAACGGCGTGTTCTCGAGGTCTTTTAAAGGCATGCCAGGAGCTTCTTCTTAAGGAAAGCGAATGTCTTTTTGGGATCGGAGCAGATCAGGAAGACCTTCCGGTCCTCGGGAGTGATGGCCTCGGCCTTCACCAGCGCGTCGAAATCGACGACCTTCTTCCAGTAGTCCTCGCCGTAGAGGACGAGGGTCATCTCCTTCCTGGAGATCTTGCTCGTTTGGAGGAGGGTGACGATCTCGAAGAACTCGTCAAGGGTGCCGAACCCGCCGGGAAAGGCCACGACGGCCTTGGCCTTGTAGACAAGCCAAAACTTTCTCATGAAAAAATAATGGAAGGCGAACGACAGCTCCGGGGTGAGGTAGGGGTTCGGGTCCTGGGGCTGGGGGAGGGAGATGTTCATGCCGATGGACTTGCCGCCGGCCCGCTGGGCGCCCCGGTTGGCCGCTTCCATGATGCCCGGGCCTCCGCCCGTGCAGACCACGAAATTCTTGCCTTTGGGCTTGAGCCGGATGGCCCATTTCGCAAGGAGGTAAGCCAGCTCTTCGGCCTCCCAGTAATATTTTGTGAAGATGGTGTCAGCATGGCTCGGGTTGGCCCGGGCTGAACCGAGGAAGAGGACGGTGCTGTTGACCTTGGCCTTATCCAGCCGGGCCATGGGCCCCAGGTACTCGCTCAGGATCCGGAGCGTCCGGCCTTCAAGCGAATCCAGGAACTCGATGTCCTTGTAGGGGGATTCGGGGTATTCGAGCTTGGTCATGGAACCTCTTTTCGTCAAATGGGATTCTAACATGAACAGACGAGCCCCTCAAGGCCCGGCCAAAATTGCCGATAGGATTGAATTCCAGGGACACGATACCAATTCCAGAGAATTGGTTCATGTCCCGGAATTCCGACTCGCGTCATAACGGTAATTTTGGCGGCCCGCCCGGTTTTTGACTTCGCCCCGGCCGTATGTTATCAATAATGGCTGAAAAGGAAGGTGGACCGATGGACTCAGCGTTCAAGGACCTGGCCGCGATGGACTACCCCGGAAGGGTCATCATCCTGGGACGGAGCCGGGACGGGAAAACAGTCGTCGTCTATGCCATCACCGGCCGCTCGCCGTCGAGCCAGGCGCGAAAGCTCGAATGGAGCGAGGACGGCGTCTGGGTCCGTCCCACGGATGAAGAGACCCTCAAGAAAGGCCATGTCGATCTCCTTGTCTACCCGGCCATGCTCTTTTTCCCCCGCGGGGTCGCCGTATCGAACGGTAAACAGACGGTCGATGTCCGGCGGGCGCTCGAACATGGATCGAACCCTCTCTCCGTCCTGTCAGCCTCGCTCATCGCCTGGGAATACGAGCCGGACCCCCCCATCTTCACCCCAAGGATCAGCGGCTGCATTTTGCCCGGCCCGAAGGCCGCGCTGAACATCATTAAAAGGGGAACCGATGGCGCCGCAGTCCGTGATTCTTTCGAAGTGACGCTTCTCCCCGGCAAGGGAAAGATGATCTCGACCTATGACGGCGTGAACAAGGATCCCTTGCGGTCATTTCCGGGCGACCCTTTGAACGTGAACATTGACGGCGCAGACTCCGCCCAGACGG
Organism: uncultured Eubacteriales bacterium; assembly: GCA_964607985.1. Classification (GTDB taxonomy): domain Bacteria; phylum Acidobacteriota; class Aminicenantia; order Aminicenantales; family Saccharicenantaceae; genus JALHVH01. Next base: position 170 of record CAZSMW010000114.1, on the reverse strand, counting down.
CCGAGGCGGTCTATGAATCTCTGAAGCCGTCCGGTGCCGGCCCGGACTTCAGGGTCGCCGTGGCCTGCCTGTTCGCCGGCGACATCCCAAGAAACCAATACGAGGTTTCCATCATCAACCGCCACGAAAGGACCTGAGGACCCATGGAAAACAAGGACAGGACTTCCAGG
>CAZSMW010000113.1:0-5793 GCA_964607985.1 uncultured Eubacteriales bacterium | reverse complement strand
GATTGGAGGTGCGGTGTTCTTGCTCCGGCTTTAGGCATGGAGACGAGGCCAGGCCCGGTCGCTGAAAAAGCTCCCGCCCTGTTCACTGCCGCGGCGGCCCGGTTCGGGGAGAAGGAGGCCAGGGAACTGGAAAGGCGCCTGACCTTGGTTCAAATCGATGACGCTTGGTCGGACCATTTGGCCTGGGTGCAGGACACACGCGAGAGCATCCACCTGGTGAGTTTAGGCGGGAAAACCCCTCTTGGCGAATTCCAGCGGTCGGCGACCGCCGAGTTCCTTAAGATCCGGCCGAGGGTCGAAGAGGCCGTGATCACAGCCTTCGAAACCCGGTTGGGGAAGGACGATCCCCTGGACTTCGATGCGGACGGCCTCAAGGGGCCGTCCTCGACTTGGACCTACCTTGTGAACGAGGACCAGTTCGGATGGGGGATCGAGATGTTGAACGGCAAGAACATCGGGCTCGCCGCGGGCGCCGCCCTCTTCGCCGGGCCGCTTTACATTTTTGCATTGCTTATAAACAAGTTCTCCAAGAAAAAAGCCCGGGGAGCCATATCTCCCGGCAGGGGTTCAAGTTGGTGACCCGGGAAGGCATCATCGTCGAGGTCGAGCAGAGCGTCAAGCTGAACGTGGCCATGCCGTTCGGCACTCTGGAAGAGCAGGTGACGGTCATCGGCCAGTCGCTCCTCGTCGATGTCAGGAGTACGGTCAAGGGAATGACGATGACCAGAGTGGTGTTCGAATCTCTCCCCCGGGGGGGCGACTTCGACACCCTCGTCGTCGCCGCTCCCGGCGTCCAGAAAGAGCCCCTTCTGTCTGGGATCTCGGTCGACAGTGTTTCATTTCAATATCAACGTCGACAACGTCTTCAACGTCGCGACGACGACGATCTATATGCCTTTTCGAAACGTCCTGGCCGTTACGGTTTCGGAGGACCAGATCCTCTCAGGTGACTGTCAGCTGGAGTCGCTTCCCGGAAACGTACCCAACAAGGCCTATGGCCTGGCAAGTCGCTTTTTCCCTCCGATTTCGGTGCGGCTCGGCCTCCCTTTCAGCTTTTAGGAAAGGAAAGCTCACGGCTCAACGATGAAGCTTCAGCGACCAGAGATCCCCCTTGAACTCGCCGAGCATCATGTACAACCGGCCCGGGGCCGCCGATATGCGGGTTTGTCCATAAAACTTCATGTCGGGAGATGTATGATTGTGGAAGGCGGCGAAGGGCTCGCCCAACGGTTTTCCATCCTCGGTGATGCGCTGGGCCCATATGCAAATGAACCCGTCACGGTTCGAGCCGTAGTACACGATTTTACCGTCGTCCGACCAGGCGGGCGAGCCGAGGTAGTTGCGGTCCGTAGCAAGCTTCGTCCAGGTCCCGGCGGCCGACGGCTGTTTGCCTACCTTCGCCAGGTACAGGCCTGCGGTCCCGTCGGGGAGGGCGAGCGTGAAGGCCACCCAGCGGTCTGAACGAGATAACGCGGCCTCCCATAGCTCTCCCTGGCCGGCCGTGTCCAGGACGAGGCTTCGCCGGCCCCCGGCCGTATCCTGCTGAAACAACTGGTTGTCCACTGCCACAAGAATTTCCCCCGTTTTATAGAAGAAACTGACTATGAGACCGTTCGTAGCAACCGGCTGGGGAGTGGCGCCGCTTACGGCCATGAAAGCGATCCGCTTTCCGTCCACGACATCGGAGTACGCCAGCCGCGAGCCGTCCGGACTCATCCGTGGAAAGAGGCCAAGCGTGTTGTTGGAGCAGATGATCGATTCTTCGCGTCCGGTCGCCGTCTCGCGGACCCGGATCTCGATCTGGTTCATCGAGTAGGCCGTCCAAGCGAGTTTTGTACCATCTGCTGAAACGCTGACGTCTATTTTGCCCATCGAATCGGATGTGGCCGGCTCTGGCGGGTTCGACGCCGTGCCATCGATCGATGTCAAAGCTACCGACCAAATGTTGGGTGTCGGAGACATCGTGCTGAAGACCATCCGCCCATCCGACGAGATCGAGGTGCCGTACTGCATTCCCGCCGGTGATGTGACGAGTTGAGGCGGCCCGGCCTCGGGACTGGATCCTGCGGAGAGAGGCACCCGATACAGGCTCATACCGCCGATCGACATGCCTTCCGTATAGTAGATATTGTTATTCCACCAGGCCATAACGATCCGCATCAGGCGGGGCCCGAGGACAGGGGGCTTGATACGCACGGAGGGACCGCCGGCCACAGGGGCCAGCCACCAGCCGGGGCCGTCCGAGGCGCCGGACCGCATCCCGTCGAAAAAAATGTTCTTGCCGTCCGCCGACCACAACGGCGATGAATACCCCGGTCCCCAGGCGGAAATGACGAATTCGGGCTGGAAGGGGCGGGGAACACCCCCGTCCGCCGGAACGAGAAACAGTTTCGCCTGTCGCGATAACGCGGAAGCGACCAGATAGACGATCGTCGAGCCGTCGGGAGAGAACGCGGGCAACCGCCCGCCGTCGGCGATCCTCCGTTCGACGCCGCCGAGCGCCTCCATGACATACAGCCCGCCTCCGTCACGCTCGGAGCGAAAGACGATCTTCGACCCGTCGGGCGAGAAGCATGCATGCCAGTCGGGCGCGGGGTCTTGCGTCCTCCGGATCGACTGTTGCCCGCTCAGTTGACGAAGGTAAAGGTCCATGTTGCCGTCCCGGTCCGACGAATACGCGATCATTTTCCCGTCCGGAGAAACCGTCGGCCAGAAGGTGACTCCCGACTCGAACGTGATCCGCTCCGGCTGGGCAATCGCCGGCGGCCCCGGAGCGGGTTTCAACATCAACCAGGCTAGGACACCCCCCGCCGCCAGGACGACCGGCGTGGTCAACGCAGCCGCGAGCCAGGTCCTTCGGCGCGAGCGTGCCGGCACGGCGGCCGGGGTGGACAGCTTGCCCGACTCGGACTCCTCTTTCAGGTCCTGAAGCGCCACCTTCAGGTCCGTCATATTTTGCCAGCGCCGCTGCGGATCTTTCCTCAGGCACCGCATGATCGTTCGCTCCACCTCTGTGGGTAGACGGCCCGCGCTTACGCCGGGCGGCGCCGGATCCATGGCGATGACTGCCGCCAGCGTGGATGCCTTGGTTTCTGCCTCGAAGGCGCGGCGGCCGGTCAGCATCTCGTAAAGGACCGACCCGAAAGTAAAGATGTCTGAACGCGCGTCCACAGACTTGCCCGCGGCCTGCTCGGGCGACATGTAGGCCACGGTCCCGAGGATTACGCCCTCCTCGGTGACCGGCGTCTGGGACATGGTCATGGTCGCGCCGAGGTTTCCCGACGGTTCAACATTTTCGACGAGTTTCGCCAGCCCGAAGTCGAGGATCTTGACTAGGCCGTCCGGGGTGACCATGATGTTGGACGGCTTCAAGTCGCGGTGAACGATACCTGCCGCGTGAGCCTTCCCGAGACCGTCGGCGATCTGGATAGCGAAAGCGAGCGCCTCGTTGAGCGGCAGTCCCTTTCGGCCGATCAGCGCGTCGAGCGTCTGGCCGGCGACGTACTCCATGGCGATGAAGTGCATGCCCTCGGCCTGGTTGATATCGTAAATAGTGACGATGTTTGGATGGTTCAGAGCGGAGGCCGATTTGGCCTCCTGCGTGAACCGCCGCCGGCGTTCCGGGTCGGACATCTTGTCGGCGGGGAGGACTTTCAACGCGATGAAGCGGTCCAGCCGCTCGTCGCGCGCCTTAAAGACCGCGCCCATCCCTCCTTCGCCCAACTTCTCGATGATAGAGTATTGTGCGACGCTATGACCGATCACGGATTTGAAGCCTCGAGTAGATAGTATGTTTCCTCGAGGCCAGTGTCAAGAACCCTGAATTATCCACCTTCCCGGAGAGAGGATTATTCTGAGACCTCGTTCCTTTGGGATACATATTCAACATCAGGATAGGCGTGGGATATCCGCGCTTGAAAAAATACTCCAATCCTGCGGCACGGCCTAAGCCGTGCGGCAGCCATCCAGTCTGAGTCTCCAGACGGCGCCGTTAAACCGACTTTAAGCCGCAGGTCATCGGATTTTCGGCTCTATTACGCATGGTGTGGGTTGGGAGCTTGGGCGTGCTGGACTGAAATGAAAGAGAACCGGATTTTCTTGCACTTCCGAAGGGCGATTGTCAACAATCAATCGCTGCTGACGAGCGTGAGCCGGACCTTTCGCTCTTTGCCCTCCCGTGCGACGATCAGGGTTACAGTGTCGCCGATCTTGTGACTGTCGAGAACGCCGTAGAGGTCGTCGTAGGACTTGACCTTGGTCGTATCGATCCCGACGATGACGTCCCGCAGGAAGAGCCTTCCGTAGCGGTCACGGCCGAGCCCTTTCAGACCCGCCCGATCGGCTTCGCTCTCGCCTGCCGCTTCGAGGATGACGACGCCCTCGACCCCGATCCTCCGGGCATACGGATCGCTCATCAGAGAGACTCCCAGCCCGGGCCGCAGGACCTTGCCATAAAGGATGATCTCCGGCGCGATCTTCCTAATCGTGTCCACCGGAACGGCGAATCCGATGCCGCTCGACGAACCCGAAGGCGAGATGATCATCGTGTTCATCCCGATGAGCCGGCCGGTTGAATCCAGAAGGGGTCCGCCCGAATTCCCCGGATTGATGGATGCGTCCGTCTGGATCATGTCCCTGATGGTTACCCCTCCCGCGCCCGGCATGTTCCGGCCGAGGGCGCTCACGATCCCCTTGGTCACGGTGTGGTCGAAGCCGAACGGATTGCCTATGGCGACAACCTTCTGGCCGACCTGGAGATCCCTGGAGGAGCCGGTCACCACGGGGAACAGACCGCTCAAGTTTCCCTCGATCTTGAGCACAGCGATGTCCTTATTCGGCTCCTTACCGACAAGCCGGGCCCGCCTTTGTTCCTGGCTGGGCAGGGTCACGTTGAAGATGTCCCCGTCCTCGATGACGTGGTAGTTAGTGACGATGTGGCCCTTGTCGTCCCAGACGAACCCGGACCCGCTGCCCCGGGGGACGGCTTCCTCGGAGGAAAAGAAGAAGTCGCGGACAAGCTGGATGTTGGTGATGAAGACGACTGAGTTCTGGGTCCTTTTCACGACCTCGATCGTGTTTCGTTCGTCTTCCGTGAGCTGGCCCTGGGTTTGGGCGAAGCAGGGGAGGGCTGCCAGGAGGAGCCATGCGAGACACGCGAGTTTCGATCTATTCATGAGCGTTCCTTTGAATCTGGATTTCAAGCGGTCCTCAAACCGGCCGGGCCAGGGAGCAGGCCCATTGATAGAACCGGGATGCGGCCTTGGCCAATTCCTCGGATTCTTTCGCCGAGATGTTCCGGCGTTCGTATTGGATGAGGTTCTTCTTCCCGATGATCCGCCGGAGGAGATCCGATCTGTCCTTGGCTTCCGGCAAAGAGATCGCGGCGATCAATTCGCAGATGTCCAGGTCGTCCTTGGACACGGACCGGACCCCCTTGAAATAGACGCACAGCGCGTCCGCCGAGGAGATAGCGCACTGAAGAGCCAGGGTGCCGGCGGCGTTAAAGTGGCGGGCGGTGAAGGCCGACAGCATGGCCCTGTGGTTGTCTTCCGCCTTGTTGAAATAATCGATGGCGGCGCTTCGATCCTCTTCCCTGAATCTGGCCGGCTTGGGCGTCATGTCATCCGATCTCTATGGGGTCTTTGCCTAGGATTATCTCATAGCCCAGCATCTGCGTCGAGATGGGCGGCCGCATATTCTTCATCTTCTTTCTGAACTCCTTGATGGTCTGGACGTAAGGATCGAGGTGGATCCCGAATTCCGAGTAGAACTCGCCTGTGATTCCATCCTGAA
>CAZSMW010000112.1:0-5025 GCA_964607985.1 uncultured Eubacteriales bacterium | reverse complement strand
CACCATCCTGGCCACCGGCGGCAGTGGGGCCGTATTCCTCTATACTTCGAACCCCAAGGATTCCATCGGCGCCGGGTACGCCATGGCCCTGCGGGCGGGTGCCCGCATCGTCAACATGGAATATATCCAATTCCACCCGACCTCGCTTTATAACCGCGACGCGGGCGGGTTCCTGATATCCGAAACGGTCAGAGGGGAGGGCGCCCGGCTGAAGACCCGGGACGGCCGGACTTTTATGGAGAAATACCACCCCAAGCGGGAGCTCGCTCCCAGGGATGAGGTCACCCGGGCGATCTATGAAGAAATGGTCAACACGAATTCGGACTACGTTCTGCTCGATCTGGCCTCCTACACGAAGGTGGACATCAAAAAGAGATTCCCTTATATCTATAAAACCTGTCTCGACGTCGGGATCGACATCACCAAAGAGCCCATTCCGGTCGTTCCGTCCGCCCACTATTCCTGCGGCGGTGTCCTCGTCGACGGCTGGGGTCGGAGCTCGCTCCAGGGACTCTTCGCCGTGGGAGAGGTCTCCTGCACGGGTCTCCACGGTGCCAACCGCCTGGCATCGACATCGCTTCTCGAAGGATTGGTCTGGGGGACGCGCGCTTCACGGCACATCCTCTCGGTCTTCGATCCCGCCCTGCCGGTCGAGCCTTCGGACATCCACCGCTGGTATTATCCGGAAAAAGTCGAAGAGATCGACCCGGCCTTGATCAACCAGGATTGGCTAACCATCCGCTCCACCATGTGGAACTACGCCGGAATCATCCGGACCCGGAAGAGGCTCGAACGGGCCCAAGCCGACCTTGAGTACCTCCGCCACAGGATCGAGCAGTTCTACAAGCAGGCCCGGATGGACGCGAAGGTCGTTGAACTGAAGCACGGCATCCAGGTGGCGCTGATGATCACCCATGCCGCCCTGGCCAACCCGGTCAGCCGCGGGGCGCATTTCATCAAAGACTGAGAGGGCTTTTCGCGGAGGCGCCCCAAAATTGCCGATAGGACGTGAGTCGGAATTCCGGGCATCGCTTGAAGTCGGCGTCATCGTTGGAAAAGAAAGAATCCTATCGGCAATTTGAGGAGGCGCTTGTCTCACGGACTTTAAACAATAGCCGGGCAAAAGAAATTGTTCTATAATAACGAAATAAACTCGACCGACTGGAGATCAAGATGGCCGACAAACAGGGCGTGAAGGACACGCTCAACTTGCCCCAGACGTCCTTCTCGATGAAGGCGGCACTCGCCCAAAAAGAACCCGAGATGATCCTGAAGTGGCAGACGATCGGTCTCTACGACAAGATCCTTAAGAAGAGGGGGGGGCACCCCTCTTTTGTCCTCCACGACGGCCCCCCATACGCCAACGGTCACATCCACCTGGGCACGGCCCTCAACAAGATCCTCAAGGACTTCATCGTCAAGACCAAGAGCATGCAAGGGTTTCTGGCGCCTTACCTCCCCGGATGGGATTGCCATGGCCTGCCCATCGAGATCCACGTCGACAAGCTTCTGGGCGACAAAAAAAAGGACATGTCCCTCATCGAAGTCCGTGACGAATGCCGCAAGTATGCCATGAAGTTCATCGACATCCAGCGGGAAGAGTTCACCCGGCTGGGAGTGATGGGCGAGTGGAACGAGCCTTACCTGACCATGAACCCCAAATATGAAGGGGAAGTCCTTCGCTTCCTGGCGGCGTTCTTCGCTTCGGGGAACGCTTACAAGGGGAAGAGGCCCGTCCATTGGTGCCTCCACTGCAAGACGGCCCTGGCCGAGGCTGAGATCGAGTACAAGGACCGTAAATCGCCGTCGGTCTATGTCCGATTCCCGATGGTTTCCGATATGTCGAAGAAATACCCCGCCTTGGCGGGGAAAAAGACCTATGTCATCATCTGGACGACGACACCCTGGACCCTGCCGGCCAACATGGCCATTGCCTTCCATCCCGAGTCCGAATACGCGGCGGCCGAGATGAAGGGAGAGGTCTACATCCTGGCCAAACGGCTTCTGCCCATCGTCGCCGAAGAGCTGGGCTTTAAGGAGTTCAAGGTCCTGGCCGAATTCCATGGCCGTGAGCTCGAGGGTCTCAAGGCCAGGCACCCCTGGATCGACCGCGAATCGGCCTTCGTCCTGGCGGATTACGTGACTCTCGAGGACGGCACCGGCTTCGTCCACACGGCGCCCGGGCACGGCTACGACGATTACATGACCGGCATGGCTTACGGGATAGAGATCTATACGCCGGTGGATGATGAAGGAAAGTTCGTTCCGGGGGTCGAAAGATACGCCGGCATGACCGTCTTTAAGGCCAACCGGCCCATCATGGACGACATGAAGACGGACGGCTCGCTCCTCAAGGAAAGCGAGATCACCCATTCCTACCCGCACTGTTGGCGGTGCAAACACCCGGTCATCTTCAGGGCCACGGAGCAGTGGTTCATCTCCTTGGACGCCGCCGGACTCAGATCCAAAGCGCTTGAGGAGATCGCGAAGGTCACCTGGATCCCGCATTGGGCGAAAGAGCGGATTGCCAACATGGTTGCCGACCGCCCCGACTGGTGCATCTCCCGGCAGCGTTCCTGGGGTGTCCCCATCCCGGCCTTTACTTGCGAGGACTGCGGCAACGTTGTGGCGGACGCGGCCATCGTCGGCTACGTCGCGGATATCTTTTCCCTGGAAGGCTCCAACTCCTGGTTCCAGAAAAGCGCCGGTGAGCTCCTGCCGCCTGGGACAAAGTGCCCGTCCTGCGGGGGTACCCGGTTCCGCAAGGAGAATGACATCCTGGACGTCTGGTTCGAATCCGGCGCCAGCCACAATATCCTTGGCAAGCGGGACGACCTGCCTTGGCCGGCCGACATCTACATCGAAGGCCACGACCAGCACAGGGGCTGGTTCAACAGCTCGCTCCTGATCGGGACGGGTGCCAGGGGACGTTCGCCCTACAAGACATGCATCACCCACGGTTTCGTCCTCGACGAGCAGGGGAGGGCGATGTCCAAGTCCACCGGGAACGTCATCGAACCCTCGGAGATCATCTCCAAGAACGGGGCGGAAATCCTGCGGCTCTGGGTATCCATGCTCAACTACAAGGAGGACGCCCGGTTCGGGAAAGAGATCCTCCAGCGCCTCATCGAAGCCTACCGGAAGATCCGGAACACCTGGCGGTTCGTCCTGGGCAACCTCTACGATTTTTCGCCGGCCGTCGATTCCGTGCCGGCGGACGAAATGCAGCTCCTCGACCGTTGGATCCTGGAAAAGTCCGGTGACATGCGGAGACGCGTCCTCAAGGCCTATGAAGATTATGAGTTCCACGTCGTCTTCCACGTTATCTACGATTTCTTTACCGTCGAGCTGAGCTCCTTCTACCTCGACGTCATCAAGGACAGGGCCTATTGTTCCAGTAAAAAATCGGCCCTGCGCCGGTCGGTCCAGACGGCCCTTTTCCGTGTCCTGAAGGACACCCTGGCCCTGATGGCCCCCATTCTACCCTTCACTGCCGACGAGGCGTGGGAGACCATGCCCGCCTTTGAGGGCAAGGAGGAATCGGTGCATCTCGGCCTGTTCCCGGGAGCGGACGAGAGACGGCTCGATACCACAGCCATCGGAGAGATGGACGGGCTTATCCTTGTCCGGGAGAAGGTCCTGAAGGAGCTCGAGAAAGCCAGGGAATCCAAGCTCATCGGAAATTCTCTGGAAGCTGACGTGGCCCTGAACGTTCCGGCCGGGCAGATAGAGCTCTTAAAGAAACACGAAGCGGCCTTAGCCGAGCTGTTCATCGTTTCCAAGGTGACGCTCGGGGAAGGAACGGGAGAGGACATCGGGATCCTTGTGAAGAAGGCGGGCGGGGCCAAGTGTGAGCGCTGCTGGAATTGGTCCGATTCCGTCGGAAAGAGCGCCAACCATCCCGCGTTCTGCGCCAGATGCTCGGCAGTCGTCGGGGAGTTGGGGAGATGAAGAAGCATGCGCCCTATTTTCTGCTGATCCTCGGCTTGGCTGTCCTCGACCAACTCACCAAGGCTCTGGTTGCTGCAAAGATAAGTCTGTATGAGAGCGTCCCCGTCATCCCCGGCTTCTTCAATTTCACGCGGATCCATAACAAAGGTGCGATCTTCGGGTTCTTCTCGAATTCGGACAAGCTACCGGTCTTTATCCTCCTCACCGGAGCATCGCTTTGCGCCCTGGGCTTCGTCGTCTATTACTTCGTTAAAACGCCCCCCGCGGAGAGGTTCACCAAGATCGCCTTGTCCATGATCCTGGCGGGAGCGCTGGGCAACCTGGCCGACCGCCTCTTCCGGGGATACGTGATCGACTTCCTGGACGTCTACATCAAGCGGTGGCACTGGCCGTTCTTCAACGTCGCCGATTCCTGCATCACAATAGGCGCCCTTCTTCTCATCGCCGTCTTCTTCAGGAGAAAACCCGCATGCTCCCCGTCATCCTAAAACTCGGACCCCTGACCCTCCATACCTATGGCCTCCTCATGGCCGTGGGCGTCGGCCTCGGCATGTGGTTCCTCTATGCCCAGGCCGGCAAACAGGGGCTGGACGCGCCCAAGCTTCTTGACGCGACTTTCTATACCATCATCGTCTCGCTTATCGGGGCCAAGCTTATCCTGTTCATCGGCAGTTTTTCCTATTACACGACCTATCCGAGGGAGCTGTTCAGCCTGGCCCGCTCGGGCGGGGTGTTCCAGGGAGGACTGACGTTCGGCGTCGTCTTCGCCCTCTGGTACTTCCACAAGAAGAAGCTCCCCACCTGGCAGGTGGCCGATATCCTTGTCCCGGCCCTGGCCCTGGGACATGGATTCGGGCGCATCGGGTGCTTCGCCGCGGGCTGCTGTTACGGGAGCGCCTGCGAGCTTCCCTGGAGGGCGGTTTTCAAGAATGTTTATGCCCATGACCTGACCGGCATTCCCCTCAACGTGGCCCTCCATCCGGTCCAGCTTTACGAAGCGGCCCTCAACTTTCTCAACTTCGTCGTCCTCTATCTTGTCTTGAAAAGAAAAAGTTACCACGGTCAGGTCTTTTC
>CAZSMW010000111.1:0-5088 GCA_964607985.1 uncultured Eubacteriales bacterium | reverse complement strand
TACGGGGGCTTACGGGCGGCATCCAGTGCCGCCCGGTAAGAATTTAGCCCTTATTGATTCAATCACACGAAAAGAGATTCTCCCAATGGCTGGTCCGATTGGATGAACTCTCTCTTTAATGGTCAGACGGCCCGAGGTTCTTGCCGGCCTCCTTGAACTTGTCAGCAAGTTCATTTCCGGTAGACCACCGTCGTCGAAGCCTGGTCAGTCGGCATGACGATCATCTCGCTGATATTGACGTGGAACGGCCGGGTGGCGCAATAGACCACAGCATCGGCGATATCATCGGGCGTGAGCGGCGTGAAACCTTGGTATGCCTTTCCGGCACGTTCGCCGTCGCCCCGGAAACGGACCAGGCTGAACTCGGTCTCGGTCATCCCCGGATCGACGCTGGTCACGCGTAGCCCCGTCCCGTTCAGGTCGAGGCGCAGGGCTTTGGTGAGGGCGTTCACCGCAAACTTGGTGGCGTTGTAGACGTTGCCGGACGGGTAGACCTCGTGACCGGCGATGGAGCCGATGTTGATGACATGGCCCCGGCCCCGGCTGACCATCCCGGGGATGACGGCACGGCTCACGTATAGCAGCCCTTTGATGTTTGTGTCGATCATCTCATCCCAATCCCGCAGCTTCCCTTCGTAGAGCTTGTCCAGGCCGCGGCTCAGACCGGCGTTGTTGACGAGGACCTCGATCGCCCGCCATTCCGCAGGCAGGCCGCTTATGGCCTGTTCAACGGCGTTCGCGTCGCGCACGTCGAGCTTCAGGATGTGGATGGCCGAGCCATGTTCCTTCTTGAGACCGGCGGCAAGCTCCTCCAGGCGCTCGGCCCGGCGGGCCGCCAGGATGAGCTTCGCCCCCTGGGCGGCAAAAGCCTTGGCGCAGGACTGCCCGATCCCCGAGCTTGCTCCGGTTATGAATACGATCTTGTCCTTCAACTGAATCATCGTTTTCTCCCGTGTCAGCAAAGCATATTAGGAGGGCGCGGCATTGTCAAATCGGGGACACCATACCAGTTTCCGAATTTCTTGAAACGGTGATTTTCCCAGAGGAGAATTTGAGAATTCGGAAATTGGTATTGTGTCCCCGATTTAAAGATGCTCGACGAGGATCTTGATTCCGATCGCGATCAGGATGAGGCCGCCGGCGAGCTCGGCCCTCTTGCCGACGATCCTGCCGACCACCGGCCCGAGTTTCGAGCCGGCCACAGTCAAGACAAAACAAATAACGCCGATAATCACAGCCGGGTAGAGGATGTTCACCCGGAGAACGGCCAGGCTGAGGCCCACCGCAAGGGCGTCGATGCTCGTGGCCACGGACAGGATGACGAGCGACAGGCCGCGCGTCCGGTCGGCCGGGCATTCTTCATTGTTTTTTTCCACCCTGGAAGATTCGCGGATCATCTTCCCGCCGACAAAGGCCAGCAAGCCGAAGGCGATCCAATGATCGAAACGCTCGATATGGCGGAGCAGGTTCTCCCCCGCGAACCAACCGATGACGGGCATGGCGAACTGGAAAAGTGCGAAGTGGATGGCGAGCCGGAACGTCTGCCTGCCTGACAGCTTGATAGGACCGCAAGACATGCCGAGCGAAACCGCAAAGCAGTCCATGGCCAGGGCCACGGCCATTCCTAGAACGACGAGGACATTCATGCTCGAGCTTTAAAACGGAAGGACATTATAGCAGAAGCGAACGCCCAACATACACGATGCTCTTTTGTTTTATGTGGGTTGGGGGCTTGGAGAGCTCGCCCCGAGCCTGAATTCCTTCTCACACGAAAAGAAATACGGTTCTCTTCCATTTGGCGTGGGCCGGGTCAATAGCTTGGACGGAGCGGCCCTCGCTCCCCTTCAGGTTTTTAACGCCGTTCCCGAACCGCCCTTCTCGGCGCCTTCAGAACTCGCGTGCCCGATATCTCATCTGTTCAAGTTATTTTAAATGGGGCCTAAATAAGGTCCCCATTTTGACATCGTGGTGTCTGTGTTCTCTTGAGCAAGCTCAGACATCTTCAGGCGCAAGGTCCCCTCGAAGGCCGGTCCGGGAAGGCTAAACCTTCAAGGTCCGCTCAGTCCGCCCCGCCCAAGCCCCCAACCCACACCAAACGTAAGAGAACAGGAAATGCTAAGTGTGAAAAGTATAGGTTTGACCCCTGCTTTTGCTATAATAGATGTTTTAAATCAACTCAAAATGAACGACGACAGCATCATCCTGCGCGGTGTCAAGGTCCACAACCTGAAGAACGTCGATGCCGACGTCCCACTGAACAAACTGGTCATCGTGACCGGGGTGAGCGGTTCCGGCAAGTCCTCCCTGGCCTTCGACACCTTATATGCCGAGGGACAGCGCCGTTACATCGAGTCCCTATCGGCCTATGCCCGCCAGTTCCTGGAGAGGATGGACAAGCCGGACGCCGAGCGCATCGAGGGCATCCCGCCGGCGATCGCCATCCAGCAGAAGGCTTCGACCAAGAACCCCCGCTCCACCGTGGCCACGGTGACGGAGATCTACGATTTCCTGAGGGTCCTCTACGCCCGGATCGGGACGGTCCACTGCCTGAAGTGCGGCCGGCCGGTCACGCGCGACACCATCGATTCGGTCATCGAATCCCTTGACGCACTGCCTCCCGCGACAAAGGTCATGATCACGTTTTCGTGGTCGGCGGACCGGGGGACCGCCGCCCTGAAGAAAGAGGGCTTTTTCCGGGTGGTCGAAGGCGGAGAGGTCGTCAACCTCGAAGAAAGGACACCCTCCAAACGCGGCACTCTCGAGGTCCTCGTGGACAGGCTCGCCTTGGACCCGGAGGAACGGGAGCGTCTGGCGGACTCCCTAGAGCTGGCCCTCAAGAAGGGGGAAGGCCGGGCCAAGGTCCGGACGGAAACCGGCCGGGAGCTTCCCTTCTCGGACAAGCTCGAGTGCAAGGCTTGCGCCATAGCCTATGAAGAGCCCTTCCCGAACCTCCTCTCCTTCAACAGCCCGCAGGGCGCCTGCCCCGAGTGCCACGGCTTCGGCGACATGGCGGTCATCGACGAGGACAAGGTCGTCCCAGACAGGGGCCTGTCGCTCGAGCGAGGCGCCGTGGAGCCCTGGACAAAGCCCAAGTCGCGCGGTCTCCAGCGCGAGATGCTCGCCCAGGCCCGGAAGAAGGGGATCCCCATCAACGTTCCGTTCAGGAACCTGGATCAGGAAGCTCAGCGTTTCATCCTGGACGGCGGGCAACGCTATCGCGGGGTTAAAGGGTTCTTCGACCGGCTCCAGAAGAAGAAATACAAGATCCAGGTCCGTGTCCTCCTCAGCCGCTACCGGAAATACGTCCCCTGTCTCTCCTGCGGCAAAACACGCCTCAACCCTCAGGCCCTCGGGATCAAGGTCGGCGGCCTCTCCATCGCCGATTTCGTCAGAATGACGGTCCGGGAGGCCTCGGGCTTCTTCGACGGGCTCGAGCTCAGTCCGTACGAAAGCACGGTGGCCGATAAACTCATCGCGGAGATCCGGGGCCGGCTGAGGTTCCTGCTTGAGGTCGGGCTCGATTACATCACCCTCGACCGGATGACCTTCACGCTGAGCGGAGGCGAAGCCCAGAGGATCAACCTGGCCGCGGCCCTGAGCGTTTCGCTCGTCGGGACGCTCTTCGTCCTCGACGAGCCCAGCATCGGCCTCCACCCGCGGGACAACCGCCGTCTCATCCAGATCCTCCGGGCCCTCAAAGATATCGGGAACACCGTCCTCGTGGTCGAGCACGACCCCGAGATCATCCGGGCCGGAGAGCACGTCATCGACCTCGGCCCGCGGGCGGGCGAGGCCGGGGGCGAGATCATTTTCAACGGACCCGTGGCGCCCTTCCTCGAGAGCAAGGCCTCTCTCACCGCCCAATACCTGAGAGGCGAAAAAACGATCGCCGTGCCCGGCGTGCGGCGCAAGCCGCACGGTTTCCTAGAGGTCAAGAACGCCCATAAGCATAACCTCAACCATATCGACGTCCGAGTCCCCCTGGGCATTTTCACCTGCGTCACCGGTGTCTCCGGATCGGGAAAGAGCACGCTCGTCTATGACGTCCTCTACCAGGGCCTTACTGGAGAGGCGCGGAACGGATTCGAGGACATCCTGGGCCGGGACGGCGTCAACAAGGTCATCATGGTGGACCAGTCGCCATTGAGCGCCTCGCCGCGCTCAATCCCGGCCACGTACGCCAAGGCCATGGACGGCATCCGCGACCTCTTCAGCCAAACGCGGGAGGCCAGGATTATGGGGATGAAACCCGGCACGTTCTCATTCAACACGGCGGGCGGCCGCTGCGAGGAGTGCCATGGGGCGGGCCGGCAGATCGTCGAGATGCAGTTCCTCTCAGACGTCGTTCTGACCTGCGAGGCTTGCAAGGGCAAGCGGTTTAAAAGCGAGGTCCTGGAAGTCCGCTACAACGGCAAGAACATCCATGAGGTCCTCGGGATGAGCGTCACCGAGGCCTGCCTGTTCTTCGCCGGGAGGCCGGATATCACCCGGAAGCTCTACCCTCTTCTGGAAGTCGGCCTCGGCTACCTCAAGCTCGGACAGCCGACGATAACCCTCTCCGGCGGCGAACGCCAGCGCATCAAGCTGGCTTACCATCTGGTCCACGAGAAGGGCAAGAAAACCCTCTACATGTTCGACGAGCCCACGATCGGACTCCATCAGAATGACGTGTTGGTTCTTCTTCGGTGTTTCCAGAAACTCGTCGACGCCGGGCACACCGTGGTTGTCATCGAGCATAACCTCGACGTCATCAAGTGCGCCGACTACATCCTTGACCTTGGACCGGAGGGCGGGGACGCCGGCGGCCGGATCGTGGCCAAGGGGACTCCCGAACAGGTCGCGAAATCCAGAAAATCCATCACGGCCAAATACCTCAGGGACTGTCTCTAGGACGCGGTTCGCGACCCATCCCCGCCCGGTTCCCCCTCCCCCTTATTTTCTGTTCTGTATCTCTTACGTTTGGTGTGAGTTGGGGACCGTCCCGTCCATGCCATTCACCCAACTCATACTAATACGAACGCAATAAAAAAATTACAATGTATGAACGGCACTGAATGCCGTCCTCAAGCCCCCGTAGCGGAGGGGGGA
>CAZSMW010000110.1:0-14143 GCA_964607985.1 uncultured Eubacteriales bacterium | reverse complement strand
GACCGCATGGACCCGGCCCAGGTCCCTCATCAGAGTCGGCCAGGACACATCGACGCCGTGCGCATCGAGCCTTTTCTGCAGGTCCATTTCCAGTCGCAGCGCCAGGAACCCGGCGATGAGGGCCGTCCGGGTCGACCCGGTTCGGGTCTTGCGCCACGATTAAGAATCAGCCGCGTTGTCAGGCGATTCTTTTCGCTCTGAAATAGAAAAGCGTCACCAGCACAATCAGATAATTGACCACCACCAACGAGTGCTGTGTGTAAAAACGGAACAGATTCCATCCCCAGATCTCAACCAGGCTCGAGCCGATCACGGCGAAATTGATGACCTGGATGACCTTCCAGGCCGTCGGGAGCTTTCGAAAGAACCGGATGATCAGCATCACGGCCAGCCACGAATAGAGATAGTTGTAGTACCAACCGAGAGGGGAAAGAAACGGGATGAGGACGAGAAGAAAAGCGCCCTCCAGCACCTCGGAAATCTCGGTGGCCGGGCCCGACCGACCGCGCTTCATCATCTCCAGCATGACGGCTGCGATGATCAGCACGGACACGACCAGGGCCACCGTAAGCATGGAGTTCGGCATTCCGGAGAACGTCTTCAATAAAAAACCGGAGAGTGAGGCGTTATCGTAAACTCCGAGCAGGCGCGGAGTCGATAGAGAAAGAGTGGTCGGCCATTCTTTGAGCACGGCGAGATTGCCCTGAAAACCATAAAAAAATGCCGGAACCGCCAGCCCAACCCCAAAAAGCCCCAGGCCGAAGGCCGCCGCTTTGAGCCTTTTCTTGAACACGAGATAAGGAAGAAAAATCAGGACATAGGGCTTGAAAAACAGCGAGATTCCCCAGGACAGGCCGGCCCCCATCTCCCTTTCCTTAATGAGAAAATTAAGCATCAGGGTGAGCAGGACAAGGATGAAAAGGTTTACCTGTCCCAGTTCGATCTCCCTGGCGAGGAACTTAAGTAACACTAAGAACGTCCAAGCAAAAAGCGCCGCTGCAGTTTTCTTCTCGATCCCGAAAATTCGGGCGGACAGGACAAAGACGCCGGCCAAGCAGACGAATTCCAGAATATACCAGGCAAGCTTAGCCGGCCCGTAGGGGAGGAGTGAGAGCAGAGCAAAAAAGATAGCCGAAGCGGGTGAGTACTTGAATTGGAGATGTCCGTCAGATGCCCGGTAAAGAGTCTCCCCGGCGATAACCCTCTGGCCGGCCTTGTAGCAGACGCCGAAGTCCGACATATCCTTCCGGACACCAAAAAGATAGACAGCGGCCAGTATGAGCCCGATAACGGTGATGAGAACCAGACGGTTAAAAGAAAGCAAAAGATAGGATTTCCCTTTTTCCGCAGCGCGGTGAATTTCTGCTCTGGGCGATGAATCTCCCCTCTTAACCACGCTGGCAATATACTTCCGGCCGCGCGGCGATGTCAATCGCCGCAATAAGCGGCGGCGGAAGAGCATGTTGGGGCAAAAAACCCTCTTGCACCGGA
Source organism: uncultured Eubacteriales bacterium (assembly GCA_964607985.1). Classification (GTDB taxonomy): domain Bacteria; phylum Acidobacteriota; class Aminicenantia; order Aminicenantales; family Saccharicenantaceae; genus JALHVH01. Next base: position 12,652 of record CAZSMW010000110.1, on the reverse strand, counting down.
TAAAAGACGATAGACTTTCCATATTCGCCCTTCCGATCCATGACATTGGCCCGTTTCTTGAGGCTTTTCTTCTGCCATGGCGGTTGATGGATTATGTCGACGATGCCATGAATCGGGTCTACGGCCGATTTTACGAGTATGAAGGGGTCGATCTGAAGAAAGCCAAGGCGGTTGCCGAGGTCAGAAGAAAGAGCCGATATAGCCCACCGGCAGATCACCCTTGGCGCCGCCGGAATCCAAGCCTCCATCATAACAGCTATCTCGAAAGAATTTAGCCCTTGTAAAACCGGACATATTCACGTTGCCTTGACATTCCAGCGGAGCGTGTTGACAACCCCCCCGTTGTCCCTTTACGATGGAGACCGAAAAAGGCTGAACGCGTGAACACCTTCATCGTCAAGATTGAGCCGGGAAAGGTCCCCGACGATGTGATCGAAACCGTCGCGGGCGTCCTGCTCGGGGACGGGGTGATGGCTTATCCGACCGAGACGTTTTACGGCCTCGGGGCGGTCTGCTTTTCGGGGAAGGCCGTCCGCCGAATCTACCGCCTGAAAGCGAGGGACGCCGGGAAACCGCTTTCCCTCATCGTTTCCGGCCTGGCTATGGTCGAGACGCTGGCCGTCGGTCCGCCGCCCGTTTTCCATCGCCTGGCCGGTGAGTTCTGGCCGGGACCGCTGACCATCGTCCTCAAGGCTTCGCCATCGTTCCCGGCCCGGCTGGCGGGACCGGGGCATACGATCGGCGTCCGGATCCCTTCGGTCCCGTGGCTCAGGCGCCTTGTCCACGAGGTCGGTCTGCCCATCACGGCCACGAGCGCGAACATTTCGGGGGAAGGGGAGATCTCGGACCCGGCCGAGATCCTCCGGATCTTCAACGATAAAGTGGATATCATTGTGGACGGCGGGGAGACCCCCGGGGGGCGGGCTTCGACGATCATCGATATCACGGGACCGACGCCCCGCATCCTCCGTGAAGGCGCGATCCCGGCCGGTAAGTTGGAACCGTATTTATCAGCGATGTCGTGAACCTTGCTGTGTGTGTTGTCATGGGACTATCGAGACGGGCTCTTTGCGTTTCTCCAGGCGTTTTGGACCGATGCCTCATAATTGCCGATAAGACGTGAGTCTGAAATCCGGGACATGTACTAATACGAACGCAATAAAAGAATTTACAATATATGAACGGCACTGAATGCCGTCCTCAAGCCCCCGTAGCGGAGGGGGGACCCGTCGGCTTTTTCGACGGGGGGAACCGACGGGACTGGTTCCTCGGGGGTCGGGGGAGTGAGGGCGGCTTCAGGCCGCCTAAAGTCAGATGTCAAACTATCTAATGCGTTCGTATTAATTCACTTGAATGGATGTCGTGTCCCTGGAATTCCGAAAGAAAAAATCCCGCCGGCAATTTTTAGCGAAGCCCATGATATTGTCAGATGACCTTTTTATCTGTATACTAAAATAACCAGTTACCCATGAAGAAGAAATTTTTCTTCATCGCTGCGGTGTTGATCGTCGCCGTTGTGTTTTGTCTTTGGCGGGTGTTTCCCAAGCACCCTGCCGAACCCAATGTCGTTCTGGTGGTCATTGATACTCTGCGTGCCGACCATCTGCCTTTTTACGGCTATCCTAAGGATACGGCTCCGTTCCTTTCGCAGCTCGCAGCCCAGGGGGCCGTGTTTGAGAAAGCCTATGCCGCCTCCTCTTGGACCTCGCCCGCCACAGCCTCGATATTCACTTCGCTGTATCCCTTTCAACACGGCGTCACCATGGGCTTGTTGGTCCAGAAGCGGTTGATAGACGAAGATCCAAGGATCAAGATCAACCGTATCCCCAAAGAGCTGACCACGCTGCCGGAAGTTTTTCGCATCAACGGCTATCGTACCTTCGGTGTCTCGGACAACTATAATATTTCCGAAAATCAGGGATTCACGCAGGGATTCGACCGCTTTCTGTGCTTTTCACACACGGGCGGGCAGTTCATCAATGAACAGATTCTCCGGCTGAAAAAAAAGATTCTAATCGGGGGGAAGTACTTTCTTTACGTGCATTACAACGACCCTCACATGCCCTACAGGATCCCGCTTGAAGAGGACGAAAAGAGCGGGGACCGCCTCACCGACATGAAAGCGCTTTATGACAAGGAGATCACCCACGTTGATCATTGCATCAAAGAACTCTACGATAGGTTCGGTTGGTCACAAAATACTCTGCTGATCATTACCGCCGACCACGGCGAAGAGATGAATGAGAAACACCGCTACGGACATGGAAAGTCCCTTCTCAATACAGTCATTCATGTGCCTTTGTTATTTTATTATCCGCATGGGGGGCTTTTCGGCGGGAAGCGGCTGACGGCAAATGCATCCACCATGGATATCCTGCCGACGCTTATATCTTTCCTGGATTTCCCTCGGATGAAAGGGCTGTCCGGGCAGGACCTCATACCGGAGGTTAAAAGAGCGGGCAATTCTTCCAGTGAACGTTTCATCTTTTCCCATCTGCAGGTGGAAATGGGCAGCCGCAAAGATATCCTGCAGAAAGCCTGCCTTTACAGGGAGCATAAATATATCTATAAATTCCCTGACAAGCATTTGCTGTATGATCTGAAGGAAGACCCGGGCGAAAGAAGGAACCGCTTTGCCGATGGAGGGGAGATGGCCCGAATGCTGGCGGCTAACCTTTTCGCCTATGAAAAGGACAGCCCCCGCTATAACACCGCCTATGTGGACATTGAACTCGATAATAAAAGCCTAGAACAATTACGTACGCTTGGCTATGTTCATTAACCTATAGCAAGCTGATCACTTGACTTTCGTTCCCGGCGGCACTTCGCGGTCGAAAAAGGGAACGACGGCCTTGTCGCCGATGACGGCCGCCAGGAGCATGGCCTGGGACTCGATGCCACGGATCCTAGCCGGCTTGAGGTTGGCGATGACGATGAGGCTCTTGCCGACGAGGTCCTCGGTCGTGTAGGCGTCGGCGATGCCCGCGATCATCGTTCGCTTTTCCGTCCCGAGGTCGATCTCGAGTTTAAAGAGCTTGTTGGTGTTGGGGACGCGCTCAGCGGCCAGAATCTTCGCCACGCGCAGGTCCATCTTCATGAATTCCTCGTAGCTGATGAGGTTGGTCGCGGAGGTTGGTGTTTCTTCCATCGTTTTCTCCTTTCCGGCGGGCGCCGGTTCCGGCGCCGTCTTGGTCTTCGATTCGGATTCGGGCTTCTCCTCGGCCAGGAAGTCCTTGAGCAGGACCCTGGGGAAGAGGGCTCTTGGTTCCTTGACCGCCCGGCCGGGGCCGAAGCCGCCGAACGTCATCTCGGAATATTTCACGTCCTTGATCTTTTTCGGTTCGCCCAGATATTCCCAGATCTTGTCGCAGGAGCCGGGCATGACGGGGTACAGGAGGTAGCTTATGCCCCTTATCGCGGACGCCGCCTGGAGGAGGATTCTTGCCAGGCGCGGCCGTTTGCCCGGATCCTTAGCCATCTTCCAGGGCTCGTAGTCGGCCAGGTACTTGTTGACCGTGCCGAGGTAGGCCCAGATCTCTTCCAGGGCCCGGTTGATGGCGTAGTCCGAAAAGAGCTCTTCTGTCCGGGCCTTGAGTTCATCGAACCCGGCGCGGACCTTCACATCCTCATCCGTTTCGGGGCCGGCCTCTCCGATGACTCCCCCGAAGTAGTTCCGGACCATGGTCAGCGTGCGCTGGACGAGGTTGCCCAGGTCGTTGGCCAGGTCCGAGTTCACCCGGTGGATGAACGCCTCGTGGGAGAAGTTGCCGTCGAGCCCTATCGGGATCTCGCGGACGAGAAAGTAGCGAAGGCTGTCGGCGCCGAAAGTCTTGAGGATGATGTTCGGGTCAAGGACGTTCCCCTTGGACTTGGACATCTTAGCGTTGTCCTTGAGCCACCAGCCGTGGCTGTACACGGTCCCGGGAAGCGGGAAACCGCCGGCCATGAGGAAGGCCGGCCAGAAGATGGCATGGAAGCGCAGTATATCCTTGGCCATGAGATGGATCGTCGCCGGCCAGAACTTTTTGTAAAGTTCTTCGTTCCAGCCGTAGCCGATCCCGGTCAGGTAGTTGTTCAGGGCGTCGAACCAGACATAGATCGTGTGTTTCGGGTCTCCCGGGACGGGGATTCCCCACTTGACCGATGTCCGGGTGATGCTCAGGTCCTTGAGCCCGCCCTCGACGAAGCTCATGACCTCGTTCATCCGGCTTTGCGGCCGGACGAAATCCGGGCGCGCGGCGTAGAAATCGAGAAGGGGCTTTTGATAGGCTGAGAGGCGAAAGAAATAAGTTTCCTCCTCGACGAGCGAGGTCTTGACACCGCACTCGGGGCAGATCTTGTATCCTTCTTTTTCTATCGGCACGTCCTCGACCAGGAAGTGTTCGTTGGAAACGCAGTACCAACCCCGGTACGTTCCCTTGTAGATGTCCCCCTTGTCCAGGAGCTTCCGGAAGATTTTTTGGACGCCCTCCTCATGATAGGCCTGGGTTGTCCGGATGAAGGCGTCGAAGGAGATGTCGATGGCTTTCCAAAGCTCCCGGAACCGGCCCACGACCCGGTCGACGTGCTCTTGGGGGGAGAGTCCTCTCTCGGCGGCGGCCTTTTCGATCTTCTGGCCGTGCTCATCCGTGCCGGTCAGGAAGAAGACCTCCTTTCCCCGGAGGCGGTTGAATCGGGCCAGGACGTCCGCGATGATCGTCGTATAGGCGTGCCCGATGTGAGGGACATCGTTCACGTAGTAGATCGGCGTCGTGACGTAGAATATATTTTCGTCAGTATTCTTTGCCACTGGTCAAACCTCCTCGGATGAGCATCATGGCCTCGGCCCGAGTGGCCGCGTTCGTCCGGAAGGACCCTCGGACGGCCGACGTCACGGTGATCGACTTCGGCTTCTTGGCCCCCCGCATGGACATGCACATGTGCTCGGCCTCGATGACGACCATGACCCCGAGGGGCTTGAGCCGCGCCTCAAGAAGGTCGGCGATCTGTTTGGTCAGCCTCTCCTGCACCTGGAGCCTCCGGGCGAGGGTATCCACGACCCTGGCGATCTTGCTCAGCCCGACGATCCGCCCCCCTTTGGGGATGTAGGCAACATGGGCCACGCCGGCGAAGGGGAGGAGGTGGTGTTCGCACATCGAGTAGAGGGGGATGCACTTGACGAGGACCATCTCGTCGTGCTTCTCGGCCTCGATCGTCCGCAGGTCCTTGGCCGCGTCCTCGATGGAGCCGCCCAGGATGTCCTGAAGCATGAACGCGACGCGCCGGGGCGTCCGTTTTATTCCCGGCCTATCGGGGTCCTCGCCCACGCCTTCCAGGACGAGTTTGACCCCTCTCTCGATCTTCTTTAGGTCCATCGTCACTCCTTCGACGTCCCGCGGCGCCTATCTCTTCCCGTAATATTCTCTCAAGGCCAGCCGGGTGACTTCTTTGAGCGGGAGGCTCGTTCTCTCCGAAGCCTTCAGGCAATCCGTATACTCGGGTTGGACGTTGACGGCCTCGCCGCCCAGGCGGGACACCTTGATCCCGATCTCCTCTCCCCGGACCCGGACCTTCCGACTTTCCCGCTCTAATACGCGCCTTTCCACCGGGAAGAAACGGACCCCGATGGAACTCGTTTCCCGGAAAACGGCCTCGATCAGGTCATCTATTTTATCAACCTCCGCGAGAAGGGTCAATTTTGTGGCCAGCCGGTTCTTTTTCATGACGACGGGAGTGAGGAAGGCGTCGAGGGCCCCCCTCTTGAGGGCGAGCTCAAGAAAATGGGCCAGGAGCTGGGGAGTCGAGTCGTCGATCGTCGCTTCGATCACAAAGACCTTCTTTCGCGGTTCGAAGTCCCCGATGTTTCCATAGAACGCCCTCAGGATGTTGGGCAGGCCGGGGAGGTCGCGGCTGCCGGCGCCGCAGCCGATCCTCCCGTAGGTAATTTCGGGGAAGGGAAGAAATTCCCGGACCAGCGTTGAAACGACGGCCGCGCCCGTGGGCGTCACCAGCTCTTCCTTAGCCCCGGCCGAATAGACAGGGATGTTCTTAAGGAGTTCGGCCACGGCTGGAGGAGGGACGGGAAGGAGGCCGTGGGAGGTTCGGACGAAGCCCTCGCCCACGTTGAGCGGAGAGCAGTAGAAAGCGCCGATACAGAGCGCCTCGGTCAGCCAGCAGAAGCCCAGAACGTCCACTATAGCGTCGTCGGCCCCCGCCTCATGGAGGTGCGCGGAACGGAAAGGGCGGCCGTGAACCCGGGCTTCGGCTTCGAACAGCCGCTTGAAGACCTTCCGGGCGTCGGCCTTGACGCCGGGCGAGAACGGGCTCCGCCCGATGATCCTTTCCACGTCGGCCCAGGTCCTAGTCACGGGTTTCTTGCGTTCGACGATTACGTCGACCTTGAGGCCCCGAAGATGGGACCTCTCGACCTCGTGGACCTCGATGCGGACCGGCAGCTTGAGGCGGGCCATCGCCTTCTTGAAGAGGGCCGGGTCGGCGCCCAGGTCCAGGAGGGATCCCAGGATCATGTCGCCGCTCAACCCCGATGATGCGTCAAAATAAACATATTTCATTTCAAACCTCGGCCCCGAGTCTCTTGGGCGTTCATCCGCAGTTCTTTTTTTGTCAATAGGATACATCAAGACCAGGAACCTGTCCAGCGTGGGCCCCTCCGGCCGCCGAACACGCCTTGACTTGTCCCCGCATTAATTATATATCCTTATTCTTGCTCAAGGAGGCGACATGTCCCTTTCAGGTCAGGCGGAGCAGACCCGCGCGGATATCGGGATCCTCGGAGGCACGGGGCTTTACGAGATCGACGGGATCGAGGACGTCCGGGAGATCTCCCTCGATACGCCCTTCGGCCGTCCATCCGACGTTTATATCGTCGGGACGCTCGAAGGAAAACGCGTGGCCTTTCTCAGCCGCCACGGCCGGGGGCACCGCCTGCTGCCTGCCGAGATAAACTACCGGGCCAATACCTACGGGTTCAAGAGCCTTGGTGTCAGGAGAATCATCTCCGTAAACTCGGTCGGCTCGCTCAAGGAAGAGATCCGGCCCAAGGACATCGTCCTCGCCGAACAGTTTTATGATCGGACGCGCCGTCAGAACACGTTCTTCGGCGACGGGATCGTCGCCCATATCGGCTTCGCCCATCCGATCTGCCCGGAACTTTCCCGCGTCCTCTACGAGGCCGGAAAGGGCCTCGGCCTCCGGATGCATCTCGGCGGAACCTACATTTGTATCGAGGGCCCGGCTTTCTCGACCGTCGCCGAGTCCAGGACCTACCGTTCCTGGGGTTGTGATGTCATCGGCATGACGGCCGCCACCGAGGCCAAGCTCTGCCGCGAGGCCGAGATCTGCTATTCCACCCTCAGCCTGGCGACGGATTACGACGTCTGGCACGCCGAAGAGGAGTCCGTCAGCGTGGAACTCATCCTGGAGAACCTGAGGCTTAATATCGGAAACGCCAAGGCCATCATCAAGTCGGCCATAGCGGCCCTCCCCCCCGGGGGGACGGAGGCCTGCGGTTGCGGCGATGCTCTCAGGAATACGATCGTTACCGATCCTGCCCTCATCCCTCCCGGGACCAGGGAAAAACTCAGGATCATCATCGAAAAATACATCCCTTATTGAGGACGTCGCCATGAGCCTGGTCATCATCGGTTCCCTCGCTTTCGACACCATCGAAACCCCGCTCGCCCGGCGTGAAAGGATCGTCGGCGGCTCCGGGACCTACTGCGCGCTGGCCGCGAGCTTCTTCACGAAACCCAAGGTCGTCGGCGTCGTTGGGCGCGATTTCCCGAAGAAAACGCTCGCCCTCATGAGGTCGAAAAAGATCGATCTGAGAGGGGTTTCCGTAAAGGCCGGGAAGACATTCCATTGGGAGGGACGTTATGGCGCCGATCCCAACCAAAGGACCACCGTCCGGACCGATCTCAACGTTTTCGCCGATTTCAAGCCCGAACTTCCGCCGTCCTACCGGTCGGCTGACATCCTCTACCTTGCCAATATCGACCCGGACCTCCATGGCCCCGTCCTCGCCCAGGCGAAGAAGACGCGGCTTGTGGCCATGGATACCATCCGGTTCTGGATTGAAAACAAGCCCGAGGCCGTTGTCCGGGAGCTCGGACGCGTGGACGTCTATTTCGCCAACGACGAAGAGGTCAAGCTTCTGGCCGGGGACAACAACCTGGTCCGGGCCGGGAAAAAGCTCCTCGAATGCGGCCCATCGCTCATTGTCGCCAAAAAAGGGGAGCATGGGGTCTTCGTCTTCGGAAAAGACTTCGTCTTCGGCGTCCCGGCCCGTCCGTGTGAGGACGTCGTCGACCCGACGGGCGCGGGCGACAGCTTCGCGGGCGGGTTCCTGGGATACCTGGACAAGGTTGTAAAGATCACTCCCCGGGAGGTCCGCCGGGCTGCCGTTTACGGGAGCATCGTTGCGTCCTTCGCCATCGAGGACTTCGGCATCGACCGGTTCCTGACGCTCACTTCCGAAGAGATTGAGGCGCGTTTCCGCGAGTTCAAAAGATTTGTGTCGTTTTAAGGGCCGGTCTATGATGGTTCTTGACATCGAAGGGGGAGGCGATCATGGCTGATATCAAAGAGCTCATGGAGCCGTATCGCATCAAGGTCGTCGAGCCCATCCCGTCGACGACGAGGAAGGAGCGCGACGCGCTCCTGTGCCAGGCGGGGTTCAACGTGTTCCAGATCGCCGCCGACAAGGTCACCATCGACCTCCTCACGGATTCTGGGACCTCGGCCATGAGCGACAACCAGTGGGCCGGGATCATGATGGGGGACGAATCCTATGCCGGGGCCAGGAACTTCTTCCACCTCGAGGACACCGTGAAGGACATCTTCGGCTTCTCCCACGTCATCCCCACCCATCAGGGTCGGGCGGCCGAGCGCATCCTGTTCGAAGGGATGGTCAAAAAGGGGGACCACGTCCCGAGCAATATCCACTTCGACACGACCCGGGCCAACATCCAGGTCCGCGGGGCCAGCGCTGTGGACCTGGCCGGTCCCGCCGCCTATGACCCGGACTCCCCGCATCCCTTCAAGGGGGACATGGATGTCGACCGTCTCAAGAAGTTCATCGAAAGCAAGGGTGCGAAGAAGATCCCCCTGGTGATGCTGACGGTCACCAACAACAGCGGGGGAGGCCAGCCGGTCTCGCTGAAGAATATCAAGGAGGTCAGCCGGGTCTGCCGACATTTCGAAGTGCCCTTCTTCTTCGATGCCTGCCGTTTCGCGGAGAACGCTTTCTTCATCAAGAAACGTGAGAAAGGCTACGCGGCGAAATCCGTCCTGGAGATCGCTCAGGAGATGTTCTCTTACGCCGACGGAGCCACCATGAGCGCCAAGAAGGATGCCCTGGTCAACATCGGCGGTTTCGTGACCCTTGACGACGACGCCCTTTCCGATAAGCTCAAGAACCTCCTCATCATCAGCGAAGGATTCCCGACCTACGGCGGGCTGGCCGGGCGTGACCTTGAGGCCATCGCCCGGGGGCTTCGCGAGGTCCTGGACGAGAACTACCTGGAGCACAGAACGGGGCAGGTGGCCTTCCTCGGGGACCTCCTCGCGGCGGGGAGGGTGCCCTTCTTCAAGCCCACGGGCGGGCACGCGGTTTACGTGCTTGCGGACAGGTTCCTGCCGCACATCCCCCGGCACCAGTACCCGGGGTGGGCCCTGACCGTCGGCCTTTATAGGGAGGCCGGGATCCGGGCGGTCGAGATCGGCGGGGTGATGTTCGCCAAGAAGGAGGGGAAGTCGGGAAAAGAGGTCTATCCCGAGCTCGAACTCGTCCGGCTGGCCATCCCGCGCCGGGTCTATACCGCCTCCCACTTCCGCTATGTGGCCGATTCGCTCATTGAGCTCCACGCGAACCGGGACAAGGTCAGGGGCATGCGCATCGTCCGGGAATCTCCCTTCCTCCGCCACTTCTCGGCCCGATTGGAGGAGATCTAGAAGGCTTTTGAAGGCTAATCCGGATCACTTGATCCGGTAGAACCACATCAACGGAAGCCAGAACGAGGACCCGTAAGGGATGTTCTTGTGGTTCACCAGGACCTTGGTGTCTCCCCATTCATAAACCAGGTTCCAGAGTTCGAAAAGGTCATCGACCTCGTCCGTGGAATATGTGGCGGAGTGGAGGACCCATTCGCCGGTTCCTTCTTCCTTGTATGTGGGGTTCCTGCGGGCGAGCTCAACGGCCCTCCCGTAGTTCGGGGAGATCTTGTACCTGAAAACCAGCGTGATATTGAATTTTCGGGCTTGCGATGCCGACTGAAGGATGTCGGCCAAGTTTTCTTCGACAGCGATATCGGTCATGAACAGAGTCTAACTTAAAGCCCGACCGTTTTCAAGAAATCCTATTCTAAGATGAGATCGATGCTGCCGATCCCTGCATCGATACTCAGGTCGATGGAGGCCGGCGTCCGTCCGTAGGCTTCGTTCGTGTAGGTGTGTCCCTTCTTGTCGAAGCCGTGGGCGTCTACCGAGCCGATCCCTCCGTCAACCTCGACCCGGACACCGATGTCCCTGGGCAGGCGCACCGTCCCGCTGCCGACGCCGCCGTCGATCCGGGCACTCAGGGACTTCGTCCGGGGGCCGCTAAGATCGAGGTCCAGTTCGCCCACTCCCATCTGGATCTCGAGGGATTCGATGGCCATTCCCCTGAGGTTGAGCCGGCTCTGTCCTGCTCCCAGACGGACCTTAAGACCGGTGGTCAGGCCGCCGTTGAGGCTGACCATCCATTCGTTGCGCATATGGCCGAGGTGGATGCCGGTTGACCTTTTTTGCCGAATAGTAAGCTCTCCCTTCCGGTCGCGGACGCGGTAATCGACCTCGGGTATCCAGCGCGGGTAATTGGTCTCGAACCGGCCTTCCATGAGGACGGATGTCCCGCCCTGGAGCCGGAGCTCGCCGGCGCCCATCCGGATGTCGACCTCGACGGCCTCGGCCCCGCCGGCCTCGATCGTCCGTGTTTCAGTCCGGGATTCCCCGTGTTCGTCGCAGGCCGAAAAGGCCAAGGCGAGTCCGATCGCGATTATGAGAAAGAACATGGATTTGATCGTCATTTTTAATACCTCCATGATCCTATATACGAATTTTGTTGAAAATCGTTCCTTTCCACGAACCCATCCCGCCTGGGAGGCATGATAGCGAACCGGCGGGACGAAGGGCCGGGGTTCGTTCGTGCCGGGGGCCTCAGGAGGGCGCGGCTTTAGCGCGCTCGGACACTAGCGGGTCTTTCGCGCGCTGATTTTTTGTCCGCCCTGCTGGAAGATGAGCCCGGTCACCTTTCCGGCGCCGTCCTTCAGGAACTCGACCTGGTTGTCTGCGACCTTGAGAAAGTACTTGGTTTCGGACTCCGGGAAGAGCTCAACCTTTTCCTGTCCGTAGGCCTGGCCCATGAGCTTGTCGCCTTCCTTCGTGATCACCAGCAGAAACCCGGGGGCAAGCTCATACTCGCCAACGTAGAGGTCGTAGATCTTCGCATCGACGGCGATCTCTTTTTTCGGCGCGGGCAGGGGCTTGGCTGTTTTCTTCCAGATATCGGCCGGCCCGATGCGGGCCTCGAGGCGCAGCCCCGTAACCTTGCCCGCGGCGTTCTTCACGACCCGGATCCGGGTGGGCCTGTCCAAAAAAAAGAACTCGTCCGGGGACGACGCCATGATCTCAAATCTAGCATCGCCGGCCCTTTGTGAAAAAAACTTGCCCTCCTCGCTGGTGATGTACCGTTCCTGCTTTTCCTCGTTCTCGTAGACGCCGACGAGAGGGTCGATGGCCCCGACGGGAACGGCTATGGCCTTGCGTTCAGGTTCAGGCTTGCCCAGCAACAGGGTGGCGATCTTGAAAGCCCGGGGCTCAGGGTTCCGACCGTCGATAGCGCTGTTCGTCAGGATGGCCAGAAAGATGCGGTCTTCGGGAAGTGTCATCTCATAGGTCGAGAAACCATTGATACCCCCGCCGTGCTCGATGATGCGGTGGCCCTGATAATTGGCGATGAACCAGCCGTAGCCGTAACCTGTGGATTCGCCGTTTGTGAGCGGGTAGGGAGTGAAGGCTTTGTCCAGCCACTCCTTCTTGATAAGCTTACCGGAAAAGACGGCATCGCTCCAGATGGCCAGGTCGTCCACCGAGGAAACAAGGGAACCCGCAGCATAAGGTTGGGTCATGCTCAGGTAGGGGGCGTTGACGAAGCCGTCCTTGCCCATCTGGTAGCCGGGGATCCGGCGGGAGATGACCCGCTCGGTGTTCCCGTAATACGAGTGCTTCATGCCGAGGGGCCCGAAGATATTCTTGTTCACAAAGTCCTCGTAGGTCAGGCCCGAGACTTTTTCGATGACGGCTCCCAGAAGGATGTAGCCTGTGTTGTTGTAATTCCATCGTTCGCCCGGGGCAAACTCCATCGGCTTGTCCTTAGTGAGGTCGATGATCTCCTGGACGGTCATGTCCTTGCGCATTAGGGGCAGCCATTCGGGCAGGTTGGTGTAGCTCATAAGCCCGGACGTGTGGGTCAGGAGGTGCTCGATGGTGATCTTCCGGCCTTGGGTCGGAAAGTCGGGAAGGAATTTCGTGATCTCATCCTGGAGGGAGAGTTTCCCCTGTTCGACCAGCATGAGGATGGAAACGGACGTGAACTGCTTGGTGATGGAGCCGAGGC
>CAZSMW010000109.1:0-5825 GCA_964607985.1 uncultured Eubacteriales bacterium | reverse complement strand
GACGGGAAAGCGCCTGATGAGGACGCCATTGAGGAGGGTTGTTCCTTCCGGATACTCGTTCCTCCACGTGATGTAATCCTTCGCGCAGGTGGTGTAGACAGTGACGTCATACCCGGCTCGGGCGAGCCGCTCGGCCACCAGGCGGCAGAGGAGCTCCGAGCCCCCCAGGACCTCCTTGCCGTACCGTTGGACGACGAACGCAATCTTCCTGATCATGGCACAAGCTCCTTGATCTTCTCCAGGAGGAAGCCCCGGAGGTCTAATTTCCGGAACCTCTCGAGCCTAGCGCGCTGACCTTCGATGATACGCCGCCTGAGCTCAATATCATGGGCCGCACGGTCTACGAGCTCTCCCACCATGTCCAGGCTTTTGGAGTTGATGAGGACCCCGGCCTCCTCCAAGGTGAAGGGAACGGCCGTGCTGTTGTAGGCGATGATCGGAAGGTCGAAGACCATGCTCTCGATGAGCGGCAGGCAGAAGCCCTCGTGTTCGCTCATGGACAGGAAGACGTCGGACGCCCGGTACAAGGCGAACATCTCTTCGTCAGAGACGTGACCGGTAAAGACGATCTCCTCGGGATTGAGGAAGAACTCATCGGCCATGAGGACGAGGCTCTCGTAGTACGTGGGGAGGGAGGAGGTCTTCCCGACGACGATGAGCCGGACAAGGGGCGAGATGTACTTCTTGAAGTAGAACGTCGTCCGGATGAGGTCCTCGATCCTCTTGTTCGGGGCGACGCGGCCGACGAAGAGGATGTTGGTCCGATCGTCACGGTAAAGACCGTGGACGAAAGAGCTCATGGGCCTGGAGTACTTTTTAAAATCGATGACAAGGGGAAGGACTCCCGTCTTCCTGTAACCCAGGTCCGGGAGCTCCCGGCGGTTGTATTCCGAATCCGCCAGGGCGAGGTCAACGACCGGGGCCAGGGAGGCCAGCTCCTCGCGTCCCAGCTGGCAGATCCGGGCCATTTCCGTATTGAACGGGGCAAAGAAGCCCTCGGGCGTGATGTTGTGGTAGACGAGGATTTTCCGGCTCTTGAGCCGGGCGAATCCTTGGGTCAGGGGGGAGGGCAGGGCAAAATGGAGGATCGTCACATCGTCCGGTCCGGGCGCCGGGAATTCCACGAACGGCCCGGCCTCGGCTTCAAGACCCTCATCACATTCCAGGCAATAGATCCCGGAAGCCAACCCCTGCGACCGGAAGAAATCCCTCATTTGGAAAGCGGTGTCACCGATGGCGTCTCCTCGGTGAAAGGTCGGGACGAGCTGGTCGACCCTCATGGTGCCGACATCCTTTCGACGTGGTCCAGGAGGATCCTCGAAACGTTCTCCGCTGCATATTTTTCGAGGGCTCGGAGCTGGCCGTCCACGACCCGCCGCCGGAGCGAGGGGTCCTTATCCAGGCGGTCGATAAGGGCCGCCGTAGCCGGGAAGTCCTTCTCTCTGAGCAGGAGGCCGCCTCCGTTCATGATCTCCTCGACCGCCCCCGCCGCGAACCCGATGACCGGGACATGCATGTGGAACGCTTCGAGGAGGGGGACGCCGAACCCCTCGTGCTCGCTCATGCTCAGATAACAGCTTGCCGCACGGTAGCACGACACAAGGTCCGGGAAATCCACGTGGCCGGTAAAGTGGACGTCCGTGAGGGCCAGCCGGCCGACGAGCTCCTGAAGGCCGGCATGATAACGCTCCATGCCCCGGTAATCCCCGGCCAGGATGAGCTGGGAGTCCGGGTTGAAATATCTCTTGTAAAAATAAAAGGTCTTGATGACGTCCTCGAACTTCTTGTTGGGGATGACCCGCCCCACGAAGAGAATGGTCGTCTTGCCGTTGGCATAGATATCGCGAAAGACGGGGTCGCCCGGGATATCGAACTTGGCGAGGTCCATGAGGATGGGCAGGACGCCCGTCGGGGCATATCCGGACCTCTCGAGCTCCAGACGATTGAACTCGGAGTCCCCGAGGGCCAGGTCAACCTTACCCGCAAAGAGGCGGATCTCCAATCGGCCCTTATAGCATTCCCGGGTCAGTATCTTGTGGGTGTCCAGGAAGAACTCGTGAGGAGTGATGTTATGGTAGATCATGATCTTCCGGTCCGGGATGCGCAGGAACATCTTGGAGACGGGCGATCCGATCGAAAAGTGGAAGATAACGACGTTCCCGGAGGAACTGAATTTCCTGTATTCCCGATAGTCGTGGATGAGACCTGCGAGGCGCGGGTCGAAGAAGCGGATGAAAATCTCGGAGCCGTAGCCCCTAGCCCGGAGGGCCTTCCGGATCTCGAGCATCTCGTCGGAGATGGCATCCCCGTAGGTGAGCGCGGTGGCGAACTGATGGACGTCCACGGGCTCACGTCCCTTCCAGCCTACGGAGGAGGGCCAGGTACTTGTTCTCGATGCTTTCCCAAGTGTAATGGGCATCATAATACTTCCGGCCGTTCACGCCCATGGCCCGGCACAGCCCTTCAGAGCCCAAGAGGAGCGCTAGGCTTTCCCTGAACTCGTCGTAGTTATCGTAGAAAAGCCCGGCGTTCGACCGCAGGCACTGGCCCTTGAGGACCTCGCAGCGGGCGTTGGCCAGGACGGGCTTCCTCATTGCCCAAGCCTCAAGGGTAACCATGGACAAGCTTTCATAAAAGGACGGCATGACGAGCAGGCGGGCCCCTTCCAGGGCGTCGAACTTGTCCTCCTCCGGCAGGAAACCGAAGGGAACGAGATCGGGGTGGGAAGGGATCTTAAGGACAGCGTTCCCGACGAGGAAGAGCTTGACCCTGGAACCGGTTTCCATCTGGAACCTCAGAAAGTATTCGAAAAGGCGATGACAGCCCTTGTTCTCGTCGATCCTGCCGATGTAGAGGATGTAATCACCCTCGATCCCATGCTTGCGGCGAAACCTCTCCCCGGAGGAAACGGGCGGGAGCTCGGTCCCGACACCGACGATGTCCCCCGGGATGCGGCCATTCCGGGAGACGCCCTCGATCATCCGTCTCTCCTCGATCGAATTATAGACGAATGCCAGCGGCATGTTGAACAGACTCTTGAAGATGTTGAGATGGATGACCGCGTCGTGCTCGGCGGTAGGGACCAGGATGCTCTTTCCGGGGACGGCCCGGATCCCGAAAAAGGAGTGGTAATACCTGTAACTGAAAAAGATGAAATAGTCGTAGTCGGCCTCGTGGTTTGAGATGTACCGGACGAGCGAAGGGGCGCAGGGCCCCTCCTCTTCGACCCATCGAAGCTCATCCTCAACACGGTGTTCGTTCTCCAGGATGAACCGCTGAAGGCGTCCGAACCTCTCGGGACAACGCGTCCTTGTGACGGGAAAGCGCCGCACGGGGACGCCGTTGACGACACCTTCCCCGCCGGGATAGTGATTCTCCCAGGTGATGTAATCGAGGGCCCTGGTCGTCAGGACCTCAACGTCGGAATATTTCCTCATGTGCTCGGCGATCCAGCGGCAGTGGAGCTCGGCGCCGCCGTTGATCTCCATGCCGTAGCGCTGGACGACAAAGGCCAACTTCATTCGATCATCCTCTTTTCGAGGACCTTTTCCCTCTTTCCCAGCACCTCGAAGTCCTTCTCCATGATCCGCATCTTGTTCTTGAGGGCTTCATGCTCGATCCTAAGCTTGGTCAGCTCGAGAACAAGGTTGTGCACCAGGCTGTGGAGCAGCTTTGTGTTCTCCCGGGCCGTGCTGAGCACGTCGGACAGCTTGTCGCTCCGTATGTTGAGCCCATCAGACACCTGGTCGATCCGCACATTGAGCTTGTCGGACACCTGGTCGATCCGCACGTTCTCGTCCATATTGACCCGGAGGATGAAGCGATCGAGCAGGGGCCTGACGATAGGCATGAAAGGGCGGATCAGCATGCGTAGGACCCTCATCGCCAGCTTCTCCCTTCCGCCGGGGGTGGAGGGAACGACGGCGGACGGCCCCTCCCCTCCGCCGGGAGCAACGGGGACGACGCCGGATGGCCCCTCCCCCGTTGCGGCCGGGCTCCCATCGGGGACTGGAGGTCTTTGGGCGATTCGCTGTTTGATCTGGTCCATGATGTCGGCCACATCGACGTTGTCGTAATCGATCCGAATAGGGGCTTCCTTCTGAGCGTCCGTCATTTTGTCCTTCATGGCATTCTCCCTCATTCCCTCTTGCGGAACAGATGGTCTTCATAAACGCTCTGGACGTCCCGGGTGTCCGGCAGGGGCTTGAGCCTCATCTCCTCGATCTCGCGGACATCCTTGTCCGTGAAAAGGCCGTCTTTCTTTTTTGCGGCGATCGTGTCCTCGATCGCCCGGACAAGCGCGTCCCGCTCCTCCGGCGTCAAACATCCGATCTCCAGGAACTTGTTCATTTCCGTCACCTCACGCGCAAAATCACCTCACCGGATATCCCCCAGGGCCCTCAGCTTCTCCTCCCCTATGATGCTCTTCGCTTGTTTTATCAGGCATTTAGGGCCTTGAGAGGGACATTGTAATCGATTTGCCGCGGCCGTTCAACTGCCGGGCGGTGTCCCAAAATCGCCGTTAGGAGTAAGCATTTCTTTTCGTGTGATTGAATCAATAAGGGCCAAATTCTTACTGGGCGGCACTGGATGCCGCCCGTAAGCCCCCGTCGCGGAGGGGGGACCCGTCGGCTTATCCGTTGGCGGGAACCGACGGGACTGGTTCCCCAGGGGCCGGGGGCCAAGGGCGGCTCCAGGCCGCTCGCACTTCCCCTCGCAGGGGCAAAGAAACGTACCGACGAATCCCCCGACCGGCCTCCGGACAACACCTAATCACATAACAAGAGATGCTTACTCCTATCGGCAATTTTGGGCGGCGCGAGGAGGTCAGAAATTCTTTTGGCCGCGCGATTATGATAAGCTGGACGGCGGCGGCCGATCGACCGCCGCAAGGAGAACACATGACGCGTATTCCTGAAGTGAGAAGGATCGGTGTCATCGGCGGGGCCGAAGCGGACATCGCATCCCTCGAAACGGCCGGCCAAGTCGGCCGGCTCATCGCCGCGGCCGGGGCCGTCCTGGTCTGCGGTGGACTGGGCGGGGTCATGGAAGCCGCCGCCCGGGGCGCCAAGGCCGCCGGGGGATTGACGGTGGGTATCCTTCCCGGGTCTTCCCCTTCCGACGCGAACCCCTTTATCGACGTCCCGATCGTGACAGGGCTGGGCTTCACACGCAATTCGCTCGTGGCGATGAACGCTGACGCGCTCATCGCCATCGACGGGGAATACGGGACCTTGAGCGAAATCGCCTTCGGGATCATCCACGGGAAGAGGGTCATCGGCCTCGGAACCTGGGACATCCGGGGCGTCCTTACGGCCAAGTCGCCCGAGGAGGCCGTGAGTCTGGCCCTTCAATCGGTATCTTCTTTGGAGGGCGCGAAAGATGGAAAGAACAGCCGGTAACCAAAAGCCCTCTGCGACCAAAACCACCATCGCCAACTTCAGGATGACGCTCTGCTATGACGGCACGGACTTCAAAGGCTGGCAGCGCCAGCCCCGGGAGCGGACGATCCAGGGCGCCCTTGAAAACGCTTTATTTAAGCTAACGGGGCAGTTGGTCACCGTCCACGGCGCGGGCCGGACCGACGCCGGCGTCCATGCCGAAGGCCAGGTCGCAAACTTCAGGGTCGCAACCCGTCTCGGGGCGGACGACCTTTTCCGCGCCCTGAACGCTCTCCTCCCTGATGACCTGAGGGTCCTCTCCCTTCGGAGGGCCCCCGCCGATTTCCATGCCCGAAAGTCGGCCCGGTCCAAGACCTACCGGTATAGGCTCCTCCAAGAGCCTCGGGTCAGTCCGTTCCTCGTCCGCTACGTCCTTCACTGGCC
>CAZSMW010000108.1:0-6220 GCA_964607985.1 uncultured Eubacteriales bacterium | reverse complement strand
TTGATGATCCTGTCTGTATGGCCCGGAGAATTTGTCGGGCAGAAAGGACAGCGAGGATGCACGATGATCCTGGTGGGCAAGCAGGCCACAGCGGACGGATCCGTGCTCATGTCCTACAGCAATGACTGGGATGGAAAAGGTGCCTCTCACGTGGTGTTTGTGCCCAGAGCAGAGCACAAGGCGGGAGAAACCATCAAGCTCACCGATGGCGCCGAAATACCTCAAGCGCTCACTACCTATGCGTATATCGGGAACGAACTCATGTGGACAGATCACTCGACGTTTGAAAACGGCATCAACGAACATCAGGTGGCTATCTGTTTTGGGACGGCCGTCGAAGTCAACCCAAAAGCACGTGAAGTCGACCCCTTGCTCGGGGAAAAGGATAAAAATCCCGGCATACTGATTCCCTGGCGTCTGGTCCTGGAAAGGGCAAAAACAGCCAAGGAAGGTGTGGAACTGGTAGAAAAGCTCTTCAACCAATATGGTCTCCGGGAAGACGGTTCCTTTGCGATAGCCGACCCGAATGAAATATGGGTCTTTCAAATAGGGGGCGGCCATCACTGGGCCGCGATGAGAGTGCCGGACGACAGCTATGTGATTTACGACAACACGTTCCGCATGGGCGAAATCAACTGCGGGGATAGAGTCCATTGCAGATGTTCGCCGAATCTCGTTCAGTTTTCTAAGGAAAAGGGCCTCTTCGACCCGGCCTCCGGCCCTTTCAGCTTCAAGAAGGCGTGGGGGCGAGTCTTTACCAAAACTCCTCCCGCCGACCGCCGGATCTGGCGCGTGCAGAGCCTGCTGACGTCCGGGTCGAGCCTTTCACCGGACACGCCTTACTTTGATTCTCCACTCGCCCGGCCGCCGGACCAAAAAATCACCAAAGAAAAATTGATGTCCATCATGCGCGATCATTATGAAGGCAGCAAACTGGATTTGACGGACAACTATAAAAAAGCAAATCCCCACCATACGAGTGAAAGAACCCTCTGTGTCACCAGAACTCAATACACAGTCATCACTCAGCTGAGGAGCTGGTTCCCCGGCGAGATCGGAGGAGTTTTTTGGCTGGCCATGGCCAATCCGGACATCAGCGCCTTTATCCCATGGTATCAGGGAATTACTGAAACGCCCCCGGCATTCCGCTCCGGAAGCGGCCGATCCGATCAGGAATCCGCCTATTGGGCGTTCAAAAGGATCGGTGTCTTGGTCAATGCCTTTTATGGAGAGCTGATCGGCCAGGTCCGAAGCGTTTGGAAGGCTCTCGAAGGTGATGCGTTTGCCCAACAGGACAGCATCGAAAAGACCGCCCTCGAATTATTCTCGAAAGATGTCGCTCTGGCCAAAGGCTTTTTAACTGCCTATTCCAATGCCCTTGCCTTCAAGGCTTATCAAACAGCCCAGACGATGATCGAAGACCTCGAGACTCGCTGTGTGGAGCTGCAGAATCGTCAAATTGAAAAATCGAGTTGGGTCGGCTGGAATGAAGAGCAAGAAACACTGGTGCAAAGGCAAGGAAAGAAAGGAAGCGAAAGTGAATACAATCAAAATTATTAGAGTTTCGAAACGGTTCTCGGTCCTATTATTATTTGCCGTCTTGATAATAAGCGCAGACGGCGTCTCGTCCCAGCCCGTCGGTTCGGGGGACTCCAATCCCCTCATCGATCCTTCTCTCTACCAGGCGCTGAAATATCGGACAATCGGTCCCTCCCGCGGAGGCCGCTGTTCGGCCGTCGCCGGGGTTCGAGGACAGCCGCACACCTTCTACATGGGCTCCGGAGGAGTCTGGAAGACCGTGAATGCGGGCTTGTCGTGGGAAAATATTTCAGATGGTTTTCTCGCCACGGGCTCGATCGGCTCGATTGATGTGGCCGATTCCGATCCCAATGTCATCTATGTCGGGACCGGACAGTCCACCATACGGGGAAACGTCTCTACCGGAAAGGGAATTTATAAGTCCACCGATGGAGGAAAGACCTGGACCCATGTCGGTCTGCGCAATGCGGGACAGATTGCCATGATCATCATCCATCCTACTAACCCAGATCTCGTCTACGCCGGAATCATTGGCCATGCCTTCGGGCCCAATGAGGATCGGGGCGTCTTCCGGACCGTCGACGGCGGAAAAACATGGGAAAAGAAACTCTTCATCAGCCCCAAAACGGGCATCGCGGATATGGCGATGGATCCCAGTAATCCAAGAATACTCTACGCTTCCGCCTGGACGGTTGAGCGAAAACCCTGGACCATCGTGTCCGGGAGCGAAGAGTGTGGGCTTTATAAAACGACTGACGGCGGGGAGACATGGAAAAAGCTCGACAACGGACTTCCAACGGGACTCGTGGGAAAGATCGGCATCACCATCTCACCCGCCAATCCGAGCCGCCTCTGGGCCCTGGTTGAAGCAGAGAGAGGCGGACTCTACCGTTCTGATGACGGAGGGGCAAGCTGGAGTTATTTTGATACAAACATGAAGCGCAGGCTATATCAAAGGACTTGGTACTACATGCATGTCTATGCCGACCCAAAAAATGAAAACGCCGTGTATATACAGAATGTCGAATTTTTCAAGTCCATCGACGGCGGCAAAACCTTTGAGGAAATCACGAGCTGGCCTCACGGGGACGGCCACGGCATGTGGATTAATCCGGATGATCCCCGCGTCATGATTATCGGCACCGATGGCGGAGCCAGCGTTTCCCTGGACGGGGCCAAAACCTGGTCCACCATCAACAATCAGCCGACCGCCGAACTCTATTATGTTTACGTCGATGAGCAGTTTCCCTACCGGGTTTACGGCCCTCAGCAGGACGATAGCACGATTTCAGTGCTGAGTCGGATTCCCCATCAATTAACCTGTTATGAAAACTGGTACCAGGTCGGAGGTTGTGAGGACGGCCAGATCGCTTTTAATCCCAAGGACCCGACGATCGTCTATGCCGGATGCTACGGCGGCGAAATTACCCGTTACAATGTCATCACAGGCGAAGAACGCGACATCCTGGCCTATCCTGAGATGGAGGTTGGCAAGGCGCCCAAAGACATGCGCTTCCGGTTCAACTGGAACGCGCCCATCCGGCTGTCTCCTCATGATCCAGGCATACTCTACCATTGCTCTCAGTTCGTCCATAAATCGACGAACCAGGGACAGAGTTGGGAGATCATCAGCCCGGACCTTTCCCGCAATGAAAAGGACAAGCAAGATTACGCCGGCAGCCCCATCACCATGGAAAATACGGGCGTTGAGGTCTATTCAAATATTCTCACGTTCGAGGAATCACCGCACACGCCGGGGCTTCTCTGGGCCGGCACCTGTGACGGCCTCGTTCACATCTCTCGAGACGGGGGAAAAAACTGGGCGAATATCACCCCGAAAGGAACTCCTCGAAACGGTTCTGTTAATATCATCGAACTTTCACCTCACGACCCCGGCCGGGCTTATATCTCCGTCTTGAACTATTACTATGAAGATTACCGGCCCTATATCTTCAGAACCACCGATTACGGCCAAAGCTGGGAGCTCCTGACCGACGGAAAAAACGGAATCCCCGCGGATACACCGACCCGGGTGGTCCGCGAAGATCCGGACCGAAAAGGACTTTTATATGCCGGGACGGAGTTCGGCATGTACCTCTCCTTTGATGACGGCAAGCACTGGCAGCCTTTCCAGCTCAACCTGCCCATCATTCCCATCACGGACATCAAAGTCCATCATCGAGACCTCGTCCTTTCCACCCAGGGTCGAAGTTTCTGGATACTCGACGATTTAACCCCGTTGCATCAGATCACCCTTGAGACGGCGAATAAACCGTATCTTCTTAAGCCTCGTGAGACCTATCGAATGCAGATGGCCAGGACGAGGGACCCCAATTCTCCGTGCGGGCAGAATCCTCCAAACGGAGCCCTGATTTATTATCTATTTCCAAAAACGCCGGAAGGGGAGGTGACGATTCAGATTTCTTCCCCCAATGGCCAACTGATCCAGACCTATTCCAGTGAACGGGATCCTTACCCGAATCCGGAATTCATCAATATGGGCGACTCCCATGGCGATAAGAAGGTTTCTAAGCGGGCCGGGTTGAACCGTTTTGTCTGGGACCTCCGCTATCCGGTCGTCAACACGGTTCCGGGGGCCATCGTCTGGGGTTTCACGGGCGGCCCGCGTGCGGCTCCGGGAACGTACACAGTGAAAATCTCCGCGGGGGAGTGGGCCCAGACACAGCCTTTGGAAATACTCAAAGACCCAAGAGTCCAAACGACTCAGGCCGAATTCGACGAACAGGTTACCCTGCTTTTAAAAATGCGCGACAGTCTTAACGAGATTTACGACGGCGTGCGGATTGTGCGGGAAGTCCGGCGTCAGGCCAAGGATCTGATCGAAACGCTCCGTCAAGCCTGTCGTGAGGTGGGAGACATACAGAAAGCCGCTGATTCGCTCTTTGAGAAACTGACGAAAATAGAAGAAGAGCTGATGCAGCCAAAGAATACGGCGGATCAGGACACAGAGAATTTCCCCACTAAGCTGGACAACCAGCTGGCCTATGTTTACATGAAACTCGATTCAACGGATAATCGTCCGACCGAGGGGCAGAAAGAACGATTCCAGGATCTGGAGCGGGAAAAAGCGGCTCTTCTGACGCAGCTCCGGTTCATCATAGATACAGACCTGGCTGCCTTCAACGGCATGATCCAACAGTTGGGTACGCCCGCCATAATCCTGCCGTCCCCAACCAAGAAAAAGGAGTAATATTTTTTCTTCGTCAACGGTTGCTTTGCGCGCAACGAACCTGTGATACAGGTCAATGATGAGTGCCGTTTTTATGGCTTGACGGCGCCCGGCTTTTTATGTTAAATATCGAAAAATTAACCCATCTCTCACCCCCGTTACGAAGGGAGAGGATGGAAGCCTGGACAGTTTCGATCGAAAGGAGCACACATGATCAAGAAGGATGGACGCCTGACCGGGGGACGTGACTACCGGAAAATCCCCCTCTGGAAAAATGTCTCCGCGGCCGAATGGGACGACTGGAAATGGCAACTTAAGAACAGGATTACCTCGGTCGACCTTTTAAAGCAGGTCGTGGAGATGACGGAAAAGGAACAACGGGAGGTGAATACGGCCCTGAAGTCCCTCCGCATGGCGATAACACCCTACTTCGCCAGCCTCATGGACGCCTCCGACAGGAATTGCCCCATCCGTAAAAGGGCCATCCCCTCCGGGAAGGAAGTCAAACTTAGCCCGGAGGACATGGTCGACCCGCTGCATGAGGATATAGAGTCGCCGGTTCACGGACTGACGCACAGGTATCCCGACCGCCTCCTCCTCATGGTCACGGACCAGTGTTCCATGTACTGCCGTCACTGTACGAGGCGGCGGAGCGCCGGCGAGACCGACCGGGCCCTTCCTAAAAGCGATATTCTGGCGGCCATCGAATATGTCCGGGAAACGCCCCAGGTGAGGGACGTCCTGATCTCCGGCGGCGACCCCCTGACCCTGTCGGATGGGTTCCTCGAGGATATCCTGCGGAGGGTCCGCGCGATCCCCCACGTGCAAATCCTCCGTCTGGGGACCGCGGCCCCGGTGGTCATGCCCCAGAGGATCACACCCGGACTGATCGCCATGCTCAGGAAATATCATCCTCTGTATATCAACGTCCATTTCAACCATCCCAAGGAGATCACGCCGGAAACCAAGAAGGCCTGCGAAATGCTGGCCGACGGCGGCTTCCCGCTGGGCAATCAAACGGTCCTCCTGAGGGGGACGAACGATTCTCCCATCGTCATGAAGAAACTCGTCCATGACCTGGTTCGGATCAGGGTCCGCCCTTACTACCTTTACCAATGCGACCTCTCCCAGGGCATCGGCCACTTCCGGACATCCGTGAGCAAGGGCATCGAGATCATGGAGAACCTGAGAGGCCACACCACCGGCTTCTGCGTCCCGACCTTCGTCGTGGACGCCCCGGGCGGAGGGGGCAAGATCCCCGTGATGCCCACCTATCTGATCTCCAGAAACGACCGCCGGGTCATCCTCCGGAATTATGAAGGGGTCATCTCCGTCTACACCGAGCCCGAACCCTCCGAGGCGAAGTGCCCCGATGAAGACGAACTGCGTCGGGAGTTCCCCGGATTGGAAAACCGGGAAGGCGTGGGAGCCCTGCTCCGCGGCGGCCGGATCAGCATCGCCCCGGCCGGCCTGGAAAGGCAAAGCCGGAGC
>CAZSMW010000107.1:0-5675 GCA_964607985.1 uncultured Eubacteriales bacterium | reverse complement strand
TCCTTTGAGATCCTCCTCGAAAGCGGCATAAGCGGAGCCGAGCGTATAGAATTCTATGGCCTTCTCAAGGGAGATGCTTTCATCCTGCAGCCAAGCACCTCCCGTCTTGTCCGCGATGCTCTTCCTGGTGACGGCCGAATAGATCCCTTCCATCGGGTTGAGGCTTTCCACGGGCCAGTCCGCGCCGAACGCCAGCCGGGCATCGACTTGTGCCAGGGACCTCCAGATATTCGTGTATCTTGCCCTTTCTTTCCCTAACCTGTCTTCGAAAAAGGATCGGACAGTTTGTCCATAGGATGGACCGAACACGGGTTGAACAGACCCGAGGACTCCCAGCGAATTGAACCGGGGAATATCCCCGGGCAGGATCACGGTCGCATGCTCGATCCGGTGCCGGGAATCTCTTCGGCCGTTTCTTTTGATGGATTCCTCAAAAGCGTTGAGAACGATATTTACGCCTTTGTCTCCGATGGCATGAATGGCGAGCTGAAAGTTCTCTTTATCATAGAGTGCGACGATATCATTGAGCTCTTCTTGCGTCATCAGCATGAGCCCTGAGGTCGAAGGATCGTTCTTATAGGGCTCTGCGAGCAATGCGGTTGATGAGCCGAGTGTCATGTCGATGAAACCCTTGATGACACCGAACTTCAACATATGGTCATTAACGGCGAGCATCTGTTTCCATTCCTTGTATTCCTGGATCTTTCCCGGCGAGGATGTCATCGGGACCCCGGCATACACTCTCACCGTAAGTTCGCCTTCATCGAGCAGTTCTTTCAAAACTCTGATCTTCCCGTCCAATACCCCCGGGGGAGTCACCGTTGAAGATCCCGGCAGGTCCTGCACGCTTGTCACGCCGAGTCTTGCCGCTTCTTTCAAGGCCAACCTGGCAGATTCCTTGTTCATTCCGTGAGATTCTTTATCCGAACGTTGTGGCCGTTTTATGAGATCCATGGCCTTCCAATGCAGAATTCCCGTGGGCTCACCCGTCCCAGGATCTTTAACGATGGCTCCTCCGGGAGGATCGGGAGTATCTTTGGTGATGCCCGAGATCCTGAGGACATAGCTGTTGACTAAGGTGCAGGCTCCGCAAATTCTGCTCAGAACAACGGGATTATCGGGTGCGACCGCATCGATGAGCTCTTTTGCGGGCCATTTTTTCCCCGGCAATATTTCTTGATCCCAGCCCCCCCCCGTAATCCACTCGGCATCATTTTTATCTTTAATCCCTTCTCGGACTCTTCGTTGTATTTCATCAAAGGACGTCACCCCGTCCAAGGAGACAGATAAAAAAGCGTGTCCACCGGAAATAAAATGCACATGACTGTCGTTAAATCCCGGCAGGGCCAGCTTCCCTTGAAGATCGATGATTTTTGTCTCTTTTTTGTCAATATATTTCCCAATTTGTTTATTTGATCCCACGGCAACAATTGTGTCCCCTTTGACGGCAAGGGCTTCAGCCCGAGGATTGTTTTTATCCACAGTCACAATGTTTCCATTAATGAGCACTAAATCTGCTGCCTTGACAGGTGATTTATCGCGGCAATGAATCACACCCAAAGCAAGTACACCTATAAATAAAGATTTGATTAATTTCATAAGAGACCTCCTCTTTGATCGCAAGAACTTTTCTCCACCAACTTTAATAAAGTTATGCAAGCAATTCTTCCAATTATTAATTAGCATACAGCTTTTGAGGCATTTTAAAAAGCAGTGCCCTGAAAAATCGGTGAAGACCCCTCCACCCGCCGCACTGCAACGCAAACGCTTTTTGCCATCACTCCTTCTGATCACTCAATACCTAACCCTGAATTAAATGCCCTCATGGACATGAGAAGGCTTGCCTTTGGGAATATCGTTTTGACTGATAAACTCTACTTACTGTAATATGGCAGGTGCCGTAGTTAAGAGGGTAGAGAATGGATTCGAAGGAGGAATATCGTGAAGATCAAGAAGGGAATTCATGCTGTGCAAATGATGAGGCGGGGTTTATGGATCACGTTCACACTGGGGCTTCTTACGATCACAACGGTAGCCAATAGCCAGTCAAGGCTCCCCGACGTCACACATGGAGGGGTCGAGATCAAGGAGGTCTGGATTCCGATGCCCGATGGCGTGCGGCTGGCAGCCAGCCTGTTTATGCCGGCGGATCGAGAGGCCGGCGCAAGATTCCCCGTTCTGCTTGAATATCTGCCCTACCGAAAGGACGAAAGCCGCAGGGACCGGTTCGCGTTGTTCTCGTATTTTATCGCGCGGGGCTACGTTGTTGCCCGCGTGGATATCCGCGGCACCGGCACCAGCGAAGGCAAACTGATCGAGTACGAATATACAGATCAGGAACTGGAAGATGGCGAGGTCGTCATCGACTGGCTGTCGAAACAGGGATGGTCCACAGGTAAGGTCGGCATGTTTGGCCTCTCATGGGGGGCGTTTAACTCGATCCAGATGGCGATGCGCAACCCGCCGGCGCTGAAAGCCATTGTCGCTATCCAGGGTACCGATGATCTGTTTCGTGACGACGTTCATTTTATCGATGGCATGATGCATGTCGATTCCTACGAGTTCGGCCAGGACATTGCCAATATTCTGCCCGCACCGCCGGACTACGTTATAGATGAGGCTTATTTTCGCAATCGCTTCGACACAGAACCCTGGTTACTCATATACAAACGTCAGCAGCATGACGGTCCGTTCTGGAACCGGGCATCGCTCAATTCCGATTACTCCAGCATCCGCATCCCGACTTTCGTCATCGGGGGATGGTATGACGGCTATCGCGACAGCGTACCTCGAATGCTCGAAAAACTCGATGCCCCTGTCAAGGGCATGATGGGTCCCTGGGCCCACACGTGGCCCAACTCGCCTTATCCAGAGCCTGGAATGGAATGGCGCCATGAGGCCGTTCGCTGGTTCGATCATTGGTTGAAGGGCGATGACACAGGCATCATGGATGAACCCCGGTTTGCTGTTTATGTTCGCGAGTGCCATCCGCCGGGCGTTGTCGAAAAGGTGCCGGGCTATTGGCGTTGGGAGAACGGCTGGCCGATCGATCGCTCCGAGGGACTGGCGCTGTACGCTCACGCGGATCACACCTTGTCGAGGGTCAATTCCGGCGGGGGCGACGGACAGATCCACAGGCTTCGATACATTCCCACGGTCGGCTTGGAGGCATCGGGAAACGTCAACTGGTGGGGGGATTTTCCCTGGGACCAGCGGGGGACCGACGCCTACAGCCTGACCTATGATTCCGCTCCGCTGGAGCAGGACCTGGAGATCCTTGGCTTTCCGAAGGCGATATTGAACGTGTCGGCGGACGCGGCTCTGGCCGATTGGATCGTCCGCATTTCCGATATCGCGCCCGACGGAACCGTCACCCAGGTGGCGGGAGCCGGCATCAACGGTGCGCACCGGAAATCTTCAGAGGAACCGGAGGCGTTGGTGCCGGGCCAGGTCTTCAAGCTCGAGTATGACCTGCACTTCACCTCGTGGGTGTTCCCCAAGGGGCACCGCATCCGCCTGGCCGTCAATAACGCCCTTTGGCCGATGATCTGGCCCACTCCCTATGCGATGACCACGACACTGGGCGTCGATGGCCCGAACCCGTCACGCGTTGTGCTGCCGGCAGTGCCCGGGTCCGACCGGAGGGGGCCCGAGTTTCTGCCTCCGGCCGAGGACCCGGAACTGCCCGGCTATGGCTCCTTAAAGCTCGGGGAGGATACCGACTCGGGCTATGCCGAGACCAGGAGCATTGAGCGCGACCTGCTCGCGTCCCGGGCACGAACTGCGGCATCGGGCACGAGCGGTTCGTTTTATCCGTGGGGGACGATCACATATTCGGAGAATATGGTCCATGAAGCGCGGGACAACGACCCTGCCCGGGCCGGGGTTTCCGGCCAGAGCCGCTACACGGTCGAGCTCGGCGGCCGGACGGTGATCGTGGAGGGGGATCTTTCCCTGACCAGCGATCGCGAGAACTTCTACTACACGTACACGCGGCGGGCGCTGGAGAACGGAAGGCTCATCAGGGAAAGGACCTGGAAGGAGACGATCCCGCGCGATCATCAATAGGGTGAAGGACGCCTGATCGCGCGCCGGCCCGGGACCGGGCTAGTTCTTTCGCAATCCGGCGACCCTTTTGATCTTGGACAGCGCCTCTTCGGCCCTGACACGCAGATCATTATCGCCCGATTCCCTGGAGATCTTTTCCAGGATCGGCACGGCCTCTTCGACCAGAAGACTCCCCAACGATTCCACGGAGTACCATTTCACACGATACTTGCCGTATTCCGCGAAATTCATCAATGCCTTGTGGAGCTTCTCGTCATCCGAAGCACAGCTTTTCCAGGCGGCAAGGGCGGCTATCTGGTGATCATCCGAATTCTCGTTCGCGGTGAATCTTTCGATCTCCGGAACCAGCCGTTTATCACCCATGATTTTGAATGCATCCAAACAGGCAAGATCGATCTCGCCATACCAGGCGGGACGGCCCAATTGGCCGCGTATGAAATCCTGGCTCCCCGACGGGTCCGTTTGGGCCAGGGATACGATCGCGGTCCCGACCACCTCGGTGTCTTTATCCTTCAATATGACGCTTCTCAATGTTCTTTTGGCGAACTCCTTTCCGAAGTCCCGCAGGGCCAGGGCCGCTGCTTTCCGGACACGGTACTCCGATGTTTTCAAGGCTTCGAGAAGCGCTTTTTCGGCTTCCGGAGTCCGAAGGTTCCCCAAGAGGAGCGTTGCCTCGGCTTTTAGCCCCCAAAAGGATTCCTTTGACAGGATATCAAGAAATGTTCGAACCGTTTCTTGGCGGGTCGGAAAGCGCCGGGCCATGGCCCTCATGGCCCAGATGCGTCCCGGGATCTCATCATGGAGGGCCTGGTAGATCAATTCATCGAGGGGTTTGTCGAAATGGACCTCGGCTACCAGCGCTCCGCTTCCATCGAAGCTGACCATCAAAGGCTCTTCATCACAGCGCAGGAAAAATTGATCGGATCTGTTCTTCGCCCAGATGGTTTCCTTTTTTTCTCCTTTCGAAGTGACCATTGTGATTTCAACGGGCAATGTGAACAGATCTTGGCCTTTTATGGCTGGTTGGACCTGGCTGACTGAAAGATCAATGAGCTTACGGTCCTTGAGAAATGTGTAGGAGACGTCAAATATGGGGTGTCCGCCTCCGGTTACCCAATCGTCGAAGAACCAATCCAGATTCCTACCCACGGCCTCCTCGATCGCGATCTTGAAGTCAGAGCTCGTCACGTTGGCAAATTCGTGCTTGTGAAGGAAATAGCTGCACGCGCGAAAAAAATCCTCATCTCCCAGAATGTGTCTCAGCATATGCAGGACGATCGCCCCTTCCAGGTAGGTTAGCTGAGATGTGTACATATCCGAAACGGTGTCATAATAAGCGTATTCCAAAGGACGGACGATATGATTTTTTTCCACATAATCAAGATACTCGTCGAGAGCCTCCTGCCTATCGAAATCGAATCGTTCCTTGCCGAGGGATTCTTCATCCCAGAGCAGATGGCAATATGTCGCGAAGCTTTCATTCAGCCAGAGGTAATTGATATTGCGGCAGGTGATTGTGTTCCCGAACCAGCTGTGCGCCAGCTCGTGTGAGACCAGGTTTTCCACGGTCCACACGGAGAAATAGCTCTCGAAATCCGGAGATCCGA
>CAZSMW010000106.1:0-3950 GCA_964607985.1 uncultured Eubacteriales bacterium | reverse complement strand
GACCTCCTGCTGCTTGATGTGTCTGAGGCGCTTTGTTTTCGTGACAGCGTCTTTCTCCCAGGAGACGAGCTGCACCTTGAGCTTCAAAGGCACGGAATAGGTATAGCCTTTCTGGATGCACTCGTTGGGAGTATATTTCATCTTGAGCCCGACCCTGTCTCCGCAGTGTTCGCAGAGGGGGGTCTCAATCTTCCTCGCGGCGCCGCAGTAGGGACAGATCTCCTTTTCGGTCAACTCGATGTCGGCCGGAAGGAGAGTGCCGCAGGCGTTGCATTTCGCCCTGGAGTTCTCGACCCCCTTGAGACGTCCGCATTTGCATTCCCAGTTGCCGATGGAATAGCTCAGAAATTCCAGTTCGGTCGTCTCTTTGAAGTCGGAGATCGGGAAGACATCCTTGAAAGCGGCCTGGAGGCCGATTTCCTTGCGTTCCTCCGGCAGAAGGCCCATCTGGAGGTATTCGTTGTAGGACGCCACCTGGATATCCAGAAGGTTGGGCATGGCGAAGATCGACCTAATCTTCGAAAAGTCGACCCTCTCAAGATAAGTATTTTTCAATTCATTTAGCATGTTAACTCTCAAAGAAAAGAGTTTCGCAGTCGTTTCTCCATGGACCGGTCATTTTTGGAAAAAGAGCTGCCCCATCCGGTTTACTGCAATTCGACGACGGCTCCCACTTCGGCAAATTTAGCCTTGATGGCCTCAGCCTCTTCCTTGTTGATGCCTTCCTTGAGGGTCTTGGGGGCGCTGTCCACGAGGTCCTTGGCTTCCTTGAGCCCGAGGCTGGTGACCTCCCGGACGACCTTGATCACGTTGATCTTCTTGTCGCCGATGCTCTTCAGGACGACGGCGAATTCCGTCTTCTCCTCGGCGGGCTTGGCCTCGGCGTGCTGGGCCCCGACGGCGGCCATGGCGGGAGCGGCGGCGGCGCTGATGCCGTACCTCGTCTCGAACTCCTTGACATAGTCGGCGAGCTCGAGGACGGTCAGGTTGTCCAGGTGAGCGAAGAATTGTTCCTTCGTCAATTTTGTTTCCATGTCTGTCTCTCCTTATTTTTTATCTTTCAACAGGCTCCACAACCGGCCCATGTCGACCAAGGGCGCCTGCAGCGTTCTCAGGAATTGGCTCAGGGGATGGGCCATCATGTATCCGACCTTGCCCAGGAGCTCCTTCCGCGATCCGAGCCTGACGATCTCGTCGAACCGCTCGGGGGCCATGTACCGTCCTTCGACGATGCCGGCTTTCACGGACAGGACCTTGCCGCCGACGGAGAAATCCCTGAGCATCCGGGCCAGGCCGATGGGATCCTTCTCGGCGAAGGCGATGGCCGTGGTCTTCTGGAAGAAAGGTTTCAAGGGCTCTGGGGCCCGGTTCCTAAGCGCCCTCAGGGCAAGCCGGTTCTTGATGACCTTGTAGGAGTAGGAACTCTTCCGGAGGGCCTTCCTCAGCTCGACGGACTGCGAAACGCGCATCCGCTTGAAATCCACCAGGTAGTATGTGCCGTTCGCGTCGAAGATCTTTCCCAGGTCTTCGACGATCTTTTCCTTGCTTTCCCGTTTCACTGTGGTCTCTCCTATTTCTCCAGGATGTCCTCGGATATCTTGAAGGACGGGCCCATGGTCGAGGAAATGAACATGCTCCGGACGTACTTCCCCTTGGCGGCCGGGGGCTTGGCATGCACAATGGCTTGGATGAACGTCTTGACGTTTTCGAGGAGCTTGTCCTCGGTGAAGGACACCTTGCCCACGGTGGTGTGGACGATGCTCGTCTTGTCCACGCGGAACTCCACCTTGCCGGCCTTGGTCTCTTCCACGGCCTTCTTGATGTCGAAGGTCACCGTGCCCGACTTGGGATTGGGCATGAGCCCCTTGGTGCCCAGGATCCTGCCCAGTTTGCCCACGCCCCTCATCATGTCCGGGGTGGCGATGACCACGTCGAAGTCGATCCAGCCGCCCAAGATCTTCTCGATGATATCGTCTCCGCCGAAGTGGGCCGCTCCCGCCTCCTCGGCCTCCTTGATCTTCTCACCCGCGGCGATGACACAGATCTTCTTGGTCTTTCCGGTTCCGAAGGGAAGGATGACGGTGCCCCTCACCATCTGGTCGGAATACTTGGGGTTGACCCCGAGGCGGATGGACACGTCGACGGATTCGTCGAACTTGGCGTAGTGGGCTTTCTTGACGAGACCGACGGCATCCTCCAGGCTGTAGTCCCGGACATCGGCGCCTTTAAGTTCCTTTGCCTTGAGATACTGTTTTCCGTGTTTACTCACTGACGATCTCCAATCCCATGTTCCTGGCCGTTCCCGCGATGATCTTCTTGGCGGACTCGACGTCGTAGGCGTTGAGGTCGGGGAGCTTGATCCTGGCGATCTCTTCAATCTGCTTCATGGTCACTTTCCCCACTTTGTCCTTGTTGGGCGCGCCCGAACCCTTGGCGATCCCTGCCGCCTTCTTCAGGAGATAGGACGCCGGCGGCGTCTTGACCACGAAGCTGAACTTCTTGTCCTTGAAGATGGAGATCAGCACCGGGACCACGGTCCCCTCCTCCATCTTGCCGGTCCTATCATTGAACTGCCGAACAAACTCCATGATGTTGGCGCCGTGCTGGCCGAGTGCGGGGCCGACCGGAGGAGCGGGGCTCGCCTGGCCCGCGACGATCTCGAGTTTGATCTTGGCTACGACTTCTTTGGACATCCTTTCCTCCTAAAGTTTTTCCACCTGCAGGAATTCGAGCTCCACGGGGGTCGACCGGCCGAAGATGGTGACGAGGACCTTCAACGTGCTGCGCTCGTGGTTGACCCCCTCCACGATCCCGTTGAAATTGAAGAAAGGACCGTCGATGATCCGGACCGCCTCCCCTTTCTCGAAGGAATGCTTGGGCTTGGGCTTTTCCGACGTCGTTTCCATCTGTTCGACGATCTGGCCAACCTCGTCCTTGTTGAGAGGTGACGGCTTCCGGCCCGAGCCGACGAAACCCGTGACTTTGGGGGTGTTCCGGATGATCAGCCAATTCTCGTCGGACATCTCCATCTCGACCAGGATATACCCCGGATAAGATCGCTTCGTCGAAACGACCTTTTTCCCGCCCCGGATCTCGACGACGTCCTCGGTGGGGATGATGATCTTCCCGATCTTGTCCTGGACGTTCATATCGATGGCCATCTGCTTGATCGACTCGGACACGAACTTTTCGAAACCCGAATAGGTATGGACGACATACCAGTTTTTACCCATCTTCCTATTCCTATCTAACTCACCAACGATTTGAAATGACTGATCAGCCAGGAAAAGATCACATCCATGAAAAAGAGATAAAAGCCGAAGAAGACCGTGGCGATAACGACCACGATCGTCGTGCTGGTGACCTCGTTCCGCGACGGCCACGTGACTTTCTTCAGCTCGGCCTTGGTGTCCTTAAGGAAATTAATAAAACGCTTGTACCACCGAATCTTGTCGTTCATGGTCTTTCCTCTTCGTCGCCCGTTTCTTCCCGCAGCCCCGGCCGATCTGGGTCTGGCAGGTGAGGCAGGACTCGAACCCGCAACCTGCGGTTTTGGAGACCGCTGCTCTAGCCAGTTGAGCTACTCACCTGCACCATTCTCGTTTTTATGGAAAAGCCCGTTCATTTCGATTCTTTGTGAACGGTGTGTTTGCGGCAGAACGGGCAGAACTTCTTCAGTTCCGTCTTTTCGGTCTTCGTCTTCTTGTTTCTCGTTGTGGAATAATTCCGGCGTTTGCAGTCGGCACATTGTAGGGTCACTATTTCACGCATGGATGGACTTCCTTATCGGTCTTGACGTCTCCCGCTTCTCCCGGTTTTCCCGCTATTCGAGGATCTCCGTGACCGTCCCGGCGCCCACCGTCCGGCCGCCCTCGCGGATGGCGAACCTCAGCGCCTTCTCCATCGCCACATCCGCGATCAGCTCGATCTCCAGGTTCGCGTTGTCCCCG
>CAZSMW010000105.1:0-5875 GCA_964607985.1 uncultured Eubacteriales bacterium | reverse complement strand
CCGACCTGGCACCCGCACTCACCGGCGGGCTGCCCCAGCACATCCAAACCCAATCTGCCACTGAAATAGCAGCCTCTCTCAGAGACCCTGTGAAGCGCTCCGAAATCCGCAAGGAAATAATCGATGACCGCAAACCTGCTTTTGGTCCTGTGGGGCTGCTCAAACACGGACAGTGGCAGCGCGTCACCATGCTGCATGCACCCAATAATCCAGAAGTGATCGGCAAAACCATCCAAATCATTGCCCAGGAGCGCAGTCAGGATCCTTTCGATACCTATTTTGACTTGATCATCGAAAACGGTCATGAAGCAGAGGCGATCTTTGATTATATTGATGAGGTCAATATTCGCATCCTGCTTCAGCACCCGGCCGTAATGATCTCATCCGATGGGCAGGTGCTGGCTCCCTATGGCTTCCTGAATGACCCTCCACCCTATTCGCCTTGCAGTTATGGTGAATTCCCAGGTGTGCTCGAGCGCTACGTGCGCGATAAGCCGGTGCTCACCCTGCAGGAAGCCATCCGCAAGATGACCTCCTTCCCTGCCCAGCGGCTGGGACTTCGCGATCGAGGGGTGTTACGACCCGGTGCGTGGGCTGATATCGTTGTATTTGACCTTGATCATATACGCGACCGGGCGACCAACCTATACCCTCATTCTTATCCCTTCGAGAATTACCCGCACCGCTATCCAGAGGGGATCGATTACGTCTTTGTGAATGGCGTAATGGTGGTTGATGGGGAAGAGCATACCGGAGCATTGCCAGGAATTGTGCTAAGGCATAGGCGAAGCGTTTAGCTAATAAAATCAGGGTCGGTGATCTTCTTCTCTTCCCAGGTCCTGAACTTGGCTAGCGGTGGCTTGATGTCCGCGGCCTTGCCCACGACCGTGGCGACGGCCCGGGCCGGCCTTTCTTCTATGAGTCCATTCTTCGAGCTGAGCGTCAACGGCTGTTGACGTTTTATCACTTGATTTTTTCGTTCGAGCCGGGCCTCATCGCCTCTTTCCGAGGTTGCCGTCGTGGATCGGATAATGGAGCATCTGAAGCTGACGTTTGTGGCGGCGAAGCCTCCGCCCTGCAGTACTCATGGAGTAATGTCAGCGGCTCCATGAGTGCGGCCGAGGAGAGCGGGGAATATTTCTAGAATTTGATGATCAGGAGGGCGCGGGAGTCTATCATCTTTCAGCCGGTGCGAGAGGGTTTTTCGTCCGAATATGCTTTTCGGGCTCGATTTTCGCGATTATTGACATTGCGGCC
Source organism: uncultured Eubacteriales bacterium (assembly GCA_964607985.1). Lineage (GTDB taxonomy): Bacteria > Acidobacteriota > Aminicenantia > Aminicenantales > Saccharicenantaceae > JALHVH01. Next base: position 4,618 of record CAZSMW010000105.1, on the reverse strand, counting down.
CGGCCGGAGATAGAGTCCCGCTATGGACAGGAGGGTAAATTCAGCGCCAAGGACGGGAATTCAGTTCGCTCGGAAAAAGCAAGTTCTTGTCTTTCAGGACGACGACGGGCAGGATGCTCGGCGGAAGCGAGTCGCGGGCCGGGTCGTCCGCGGGGAAGGACGACGTAAGGAACGCGGGGAGCGCGGCGGAGGATGGGGAAGACGATGGGGGAGAAGTGGCGCGATGGGAAATCCCGGCAGAGCTCAACTTGGCCGCTGGCCCAGCCAGGAAGGCCGGGATCACAACGACCAGCGCAAGGATGAACAGCACGATGGAGAAGATCGTCCATCCGAAGACAACGCGGTTGATTTTCATTGGACCTCCATGGGGGAAGACCGGAGTTTATCCTGACCCCCTCCTGGTCCGTGTGATTTTACGTGACCTGTTATATTATTAAGATCATCCTGGAGGAAGACTCATGAAAGCCGTCGTCGTGTATGAATCGTATTGGGGGAACACCGCCGCGGTCGCCCGCGCCATCGCCGAAGGAATCGGATCGGGCGCCCGGGCGATGTCGACCGCGGAAGCCGTTGGCGAGGCCCTGGCGGGCGCCGACCTGATCGTGGCGGGGTCGCCCATCATCGCCTTCCGCCTGCCCACGGAAAGGACGCGGAAGGACATGGCCGCGAAGCCGGGCAAAGCGCCATCCCCGCCCGACCTGTCCCATCCGGCGATGCGCACCTGGCTTGAGGCCTTGCCCGAGGGAAAAGTCCTCGCCGCCGCCTTCGAAACGGGATTCAAGCTTTCGCCGGGTGGCTCCGCCACCACGATCTTGAAGCTCCTCGAAAGCCGCGGCTATCAGCCGGCCGCGAAAAAAGAGCGTTTTCTGGTGAAGGGGTCCTTTGGCCCTATCCGGGAAGGCGAACTGGAGCGGGCCAAGTCCTGGGGCGCCGAACTCGCCAAGGGGGTCAAACCTGCCTTTTGCAGCAAAAGGTAGGTTTGACCCCCTCTGAATGCCGAGGAGATCATTATGAAAAAGAGATCTGCTCACGTCCTTCTTGCGGGAATGATCCTGGCCGCTATGGCCGGTGCTCTCCCTGCTGCTCCCTCCGCCGGCGTCCGCCCTGCCGCGGCATCATCCGACGCAGACAAAGATAAAGCCGCCGTCGCCGACACCCGGACCTATCTCAAGCGCCTGGAGAAGCTCGGCTTCGCCGGGGTGGTGCTCGTCGCCAAGGGCGGCAGCCCCCTCCTCGCCGAAGGCTTCGGCCTGGCCAACCGAGAGCGCGGCCTGCGCTGGACGCCGGCTACGGTCTCCTGCACCGGTTCGATCACGAAGCAGTTCACCGGCGCGGCCATCCTCAAGCTCGAAGAGGACAAACGTCTTAACGTCACCGACCCTATCACCCTTTACTTCAAAGACGTCCCGGCCGATAAAGCGCAGATCACCCTCCACCAGCTGCTGACCCATTCCTCGGGCCTTGGCGACCCTGAAGGCATCGACGACTACGACCCGGTCCCGCTCGCCGAATACGTGCGCCAGGTCCTGGCCCAGCCCCTCCTCTTCGCTCCCGGGACCGGCTACACGTACTCCAACGCCAACTTCAGCCTCCTCGGGGCCATTATCGAGAAGCTCTCGGGCCTGAGCTACGAGGCCTTCGTCCGGGAGCGTCTGTTCCTGCCGAACGAGATGTACGAGACAGGCTACATCCTGCCGCAATGGGGCGACGCTCGCATGGCCCAGGGCTACGACAACGCCGGGACGCTCTGGGGCACGGTCCTGGGGCACCCCATGGCCGCTGACGGCCCGCACTGGGCGCTCCGAGCCAACGGCGGCATCCATTCGACCGCCTACGACATGCTCCGCTGGTCCCAGGCCCTGCTCGACGGCCGCGTCCTCTCGCCCGAGTCCATGAAGAAGCTCTGGGCGCCCCATGTCAGCGAGGGCGGCGATACCTTCTACGGCTACGGCTGGTCGATCGCCAAGGCCCCGGACGGAACGAAGATCATCACCCACAACGGCGGCAACGGCATCTTCTTCGCCGACCTGGCCATCGTCCCGGACGCGGGGCTCGTCGTCTTTCTCATGACCAATGTCATCGCCGAGACTCGCGTCGCGAATGCGCTCCTCGAACAGCTCGGCATGCGCTTCCTCGCCGGCCGGCCCTATCCCTCGATCCCCGAGATCGTGGACCTCAACGAGGCCGCTCTGGCTGCGCTCGCCGGGACCTACCGTTTGCCCGGCGACGGGGGAGGGTACCGCCTGACGATGGATGGGGGAGCGCTCTTCATCGAGGCCGAGGGCTCCAAGGCGTTCGCCCTTCTCAACTCCGTCAGAGAAGCCGAGCCAGGACGCCTCGATAAGCTCAATCGTCTTACGGGTCAGATCATTGCCGGCAACAGAAAAGGCGATTTCGCCCCGCTCTTCAAGGCTTATAAAGGTCGATCGCCCATCGAACGCCTGAAGGAGCGTTGGGCGGATGTGACCCAAATGATCGAAACGGACCGCGGCCGCATCCTGCGCCACGAGGTCCTCGGCACGGCCAGGACCCAGGACAGGGACGAGACTGTCGTCCGCTTCCACTGCGAAAAGGGCTCGACCGATATGACCTATGCTTGGGATCTCAAGGAAGAAGGCCGGCTTCTGGGCAGGTCCGATCGCGGCCTCGCCGTGCGAATGCGCCTTTACCCTTCGGGCGAGCGGGATCTCTTCACCTGGGACGGCGGCATCCGGCCGCCCAAGCTCGTCCATTTCGAACTCGGCGCCGACGGCAAGCCGGGTCTCTGGATAGGAGACGCCAAAATCCTAGCCGTGAAGTGACGTCAAAACGGGTGAGAATCGGCGTCGCCTCCGATTGTCTTTATTCTTGACGGGCCCTCTTTATAAAGTGTACAATTGAAGTGCACGGTTCGTCGGTTCGGTTTTGCCGCCGTAAAGAGAGGGCACAATGAAAGCTACTGTCCTTGACCTGAGGAGACGCATGAAGGACATCCTGAATTCCCTCAAACGGAACGAACCCGTAACGCTTCTGCGCCGCGGCAAGGTGGTCGGCACGATCCAGCCGCCCGAAGCAGCGCCGGCTTCAGTAACCGACCGGCGCGCTTCGGCCCATCCTGCGTTCGGCCTGTGGAGGGACCGTCCCGACCTGGAAGACGTCGAAGCCGCCGTCGAGAGACTGCGCGGGGGCCGGCTCAATGCTCTTTGACACGGACGTCCTTATCTGGGTTCTTCGTGGCAGCGCGAAGGCCGCCCGGCTCGTCGATGAGACCGGGGACCGCCGGATCTCCGTCGTTACGCTCATGGAACTCCTGCAGGGCGCCCGTGATAAACATGAGATACGACTTATCAAGAGATTCGTCGTGGAGCTCGGGTTCCGAACATTGCCCCTGACCGAGAACACCGGTCACCGGGCCGTCGTCTACATGGAAGAATACGGGCTATCCTCCGGCCTTCGCGTGGCCGACGCCTTGATCGCGGCGACCGCAGCGGAAAACAACCTAACCCTCTGCTCGGGCGACAAGTCCCATTACCAAGCGATAGCCGAGCTTGATCTCCTGCCTTTCCACGGCTCCTGAAGCTCCCCTCACCGTGACAATGCCTTCCTCGAAAATGCCGCTAAAAGACTTCTCGACGGCTGTATCATCAAGGCCTCAGACGACACTCCTCTAGGCCTAAAGCTTGTGATACCCAGTTTAGCGGAGGTTTATCGCGCGAGGACAACTCAGCAACGTACTCCACGACTTCGCGGCACCTGGTGATTTGATGGTTCAAGTCAGGAATGTCGGCGTACACCTCTGCGTGCTGTTCCGCCAGCTCTTCGAGATGCTTCAACGCTCGCGGGTCAGACGCATCGACTTGTACAGCCGCCATGAAGCTCCGTGCCGCATCCCCAAATCGGCCTTGACCTTCCAACGACAGTCCGAGATTCTTGAAGGCATTACGCACTTAAAATCAGGGTCGGTGATCTTCTTCTCTTCCCAGGTCCCGAACTTGGCGAGCAGGGGCTTGATGTCCGCGGCGGAGGGATTTCTTGTCCCTATTGGATCTTCGGGCGTGGTTTTCGCGGCTATCGACATCGCCGTCCGGCCGGGGGTACAGTTCCACCAAGGACTGGGGGGGCAAATTCAATGCCGGGAGGGGGATTTCAGCTCGCTCGGAATAAGCAAATTCTTCTATTTGAAATCGGCGGAAAATCATCAGTTTTTTAAAGGAGAACTCATGAGGAATCGTTCCAAGAAAATGTCGCTGGTCTTGTTGTTTTTCACGCTCCTCGTCTTTTTATCCCTGGCCGTATCGGAGGCGGGGGGACCGCCGTCTGCAAAGCCGGCATACTTGTACAAGACAACGTTCGTGCGGGCGGCTCCGGGGAGGCTTCTCGACCTGATCGCTCTCTACAAAAGCCGGATGGCCGTCGATGACGCGTCGGGAGACGGACCTCTTTTCTGGTGGCGCCACACGCAGGGCGACCAGTGGGACCTCATGCTGCTCTCCCCCATGGGGAGCTACGCCGAATACTACGCGAAAAACAAGATCGCCCGGAGGAAGAAAGCCGCCGAGGCGGCTGGTCTTTCCCAAGAGAAGTTCGCGCAAAAACTCGACGCCTGTTCGTCGTGGCGGGAGGACATCTTCGTCATGGG
>CAZSMW010000104.1:0-4361 GCA_964607985.1 uncultured Eubacteriales bacterium | reverse complement strand
CCTCGATCTGGGTCCGGATCTGCTTGATCCGCGCCTGGACGTCGCTCTGTTTGCCCTTGCCCTCGACGATCGTGGTGTTGTCCTTGTCGATGACGGCCTTGGCGCATTCGCCCAGCCAGTCGATCCCGACGTTCTCGAGCTTGACGCCGATGTCCTCGGTGATCACCTTCCCGCCCGTCAGGGTGGCGATGTCATCGAGCATGGCCTTGCGCCGATCGCCGAAGCCCGGGGCCTTGACGGCCGCGCACAGGAACGTGCCCTTCAGCTTGTTGACGACCAGAGTGGCCAGCGCCTCGCCCTCGACCTCTTCGGCCACGACGAGGAGCGGCCTTCCCATCTTGGCCACGTTCTCGAGCAGGGGCAGGAGCTCCCGCAGGTTGCTGATCTTCTTCTCGTGGAGCAGGATCAGCGGGTTCTCCAAGACGCATTCCATACGGTCCGGATCGGTGATGAAATAGGGGGAGAGATAGCCGCGGTCGAACTGCATGCCTTCCACGATGTCGAGCACCGTTTCCAGACCCTTGGCCTCTTCGACCGTGATCACGCCGTCCTTCCCGACCTTGTCCATGGCCTCAGCGATGATCTTGCCGATGGACTCGTCATTGTTGGCGGAGATGGCGCCGACCTGGACGATCATCTCGCCGCTGACCTCGCGGCTCAGCTTCTTGATATCCTTGACGACCTCTTCAACGGCCCTGTCGATCCCCTTCTTGAGGAGGATGGGGTTCCGGCCGGCGGTCACGTGTTTGATGCCCTCGCGGTAAATGGCCTGGGCCAGAACCGTGGCCGTGGTCGTTCCGTCGCCCGCCACGTCCGAGGTCTTGGAAGCGACTTCTTTGACCAGCTGAGCGCCCATGTTCTCCCAGGGGTCCTTGAGCTCGACTTCCTTGGCCACTGTAACACCGTCCTTGGTGCTCGTGGGGGAGCCGAACTTCTTGTCCAGGACGATGTTCTTGCCGCGGGGGCCGAGGGTCGCCTTGACCAGGTTGCTGAGAATGTTCACGCCTCTGAGGAGGCCCTGTCTAGCGTCGTCGCCAAGTATGATTTGTTTTGCCATGTTTCCTCCTATTTCGGACTATTTCGAAATGATCGCCAGGATCTCTTCTTCCCGGACGATGATGTGCTCCGTCCCATCGATCGTCACTTCCGTGCCGCTGTACTTGCCGATGAGGACCTTGTCCCCCTTCTTGAGCTCAAGCGGGATGACCTTGCCCTCGTCCGTCGTGCGGCCCTTGCCGACCGCGATGACCTCGGCCTCCTGCGCCTTCTCCTTGGCCGTGTCGGGGATGATAATACCTCCCCTTTTGACTTCATGTTCTTCCAATCTTTTAAGAAGAACTCTGTCATGCAACGGTTGAACCTTCATATAAACCTCCTTTTAAGGTAAACAAATTTTAGCAAGCTTAAATCAAGAGTGCTAATAATACGCCTAAAAATCCAGCTTGTCAAGAGGAAGGTCAAGGAAATTAGCAGTCTTCTGGGTGGAGTGCTAATTCTTCTTTTTCGGCCTCAGGGCCTTGATCCTGTTGTGAAGAGTATTGCGGTGGATACCTAACGCCTTGGCCATTTTCGTCTGGTTGCCATTGAACTTCTTGGCGGCGGTCTCAAAGTAGATCTTTTCGAACTCTTTCAGGACGTCCGTGAGGTTCAATTCCTTGTCCACCATCTCCCGGATGGTCAGTTCCAGCTTCTGGTGGATATTGAGGTCGCTAAATTTTTTGTCCATGGCTTTCTCCCCTCCTCCGCATTTCTTCGTAGGACGTCTTGAACTTCGCCTTGAGGTCCCGGGGAATGAGATTGACGATGACCCGGGTCACCTGGAAACAGAACGGCGCCAGCCGGGAGCCGGCCAAGGCGTCCTTCCGGACCTCGAAAACCAGCAGGGCGAACACCAGGACCCCGCAGATCAGGACCCCCTTGACGAGACCGAGGACCCCTCCCAGGACGTGGTTGATAAAGGCCAGGGGACCTTTCATCAGCTTCGAGAACAGAAACCCGAGGAGCCAACCGGCCAGGAGGACCGCCCCGAATATGAGAAAAAAACCCAGAAAGTTCGCAACGAGGACCGAAGATAAAAACCGCTGGAAGAGGGGGGAAAGCCGCGGATAATAGTTGGCCGCGAGGATGAGGCCGGCGACAACCGCAATGATGCCGATGATCTGCCGGACAAGTCCCTTGATCAGGCCCAGGACCAACGTCACGAGGAGGATCACAATGAAAATGATATCGAGGAAAGTCAGGGTCATTGAGGTCTCCTTTTACGCAGTTCTTCCACCATCCAGTAGCGGCCGTCGGTAAGGGCGCCGAATGCGACGTGGGGCTTGATCTTGCCATGAAAATCGGACCCGGCCGTGGGAACGAGGCCGAGCTCATCGGCCATCCGGCGGTACGAGGCGATCTGCTCGGGCGTGTGATAGAACGTATACACCTCGATCCCCGCAAGCCCGTGCCTTTTGAGGTCCTCGAGGTCTTCCATGGTCGTCATCTGAAAGCCGGCGCCCGGGTGGGATAGGACGGGCACGCCGCCGGTCCTGGGGACCATGGCCAGGACGTCCAGGAGAGGGATGTGCCTTTTCGGTACGTAGGCGGGTTTCCCCTCCATGAAGTAGTCCTGATAGAACATGTAAGGTCCGTAGGCCTTGCTCTCCCCCCCCAGGTATTTGCCCAAGGCCGGGTCCCTGCCGCTCTCAGGTTTATCGAGAAGGATCTGGGCGATCTTGACACCGAGAGGCGGACAGGACTGGCTCTTCGCCCAGACCTCTTCCCACGTCAGCTCGATGCCCCGCTCCCGGAGCTTGGCCACCCTTTCCCGGGCTTCGACAAGCCTGGATTCGGTCATGCGATGAATGATGGCCCCGAGGGTTTCAGACGCCCAATCGATGAAAGGGAGGAGGAGGTGGAATTCGCGTTCATCGTACAGTGTCGTCACCTCGATGCCCGGGATGACCTCCACTCCGGTCTTTTTTCCATCCTCCAGGACGCCGGGATAGGCCGCGACCGTATCGTGGTCGGCGATGGAGATGGCCCGGAACCCCTTGTCCCTGGCGAAGAGGACAAGCTCGCGCGGAGAGAAATCCCCGTCACAGCTTCGATTGGAGTGGACGTGGAGATCGACGAGGTCGTTCATGCGAGGTCATTCTTCCCCGTGAGGAGCTTGTAGATCTCCAAGTATTTCTGGGATGTCTTTTCGATGATTCCGGGCGGCAGAACGGGCGGCGCGGACTGTTTGTCCCAGCCGGTCGTCTCCAGGTAGTCCCGGACGAATTGCTTGTCCAGACTCGGCTGGGAATTGCCGCGGGCATAGGTCTGGAGCGGCCAGAAGCGCGACGAATCGGGAGTGAAGATCTCGTCGACGAGGACGAGTTCGTCGCCGGCCAAGCCGAACTCGAACTTGGTGTCCGCAATGATGATTCCTTTGGACAGGGCGTGCAGCGACGCTCTCTGGTAAAGCTCCATGGACACCTTCTTGATCTTGCGGGCGAGGTCGCCGCCCACAAGCTTCTGCATCTCCTTGAATGAAATGTTGAGATCATGACCTTCCTCGGCCTTGGTCGAAGGTGTAAAGATCGGCTCCTCCAGGCGATCCGACTCCTCGAGCCCTTCAGGGATCTTGATGCCGCAGATCTTGCCCGCGGTCCTGTATTCCTTCCAGCCCGAGCCGGCGAGATAGCCGCGGACGACGCATTCGATGGGCACGACCTGCGTCTTTCTGACGAGCATGGACCGCTTTTCGAGGTTCTCGGCGAAGGGCCGGAGGGCGGCCGGGAAGTCGGCGATCTCGGTGGAGATGAGGTGGTTAGGGCAGATGAGGGCGGCGAAGTCGAACCAGAACCTGGACAGCTGGGTGAGGACCTTCCCTTTGTAGGGAATGAGCGAGGGCAGGATGAAATCGAAGGCGGAGATCCTGTCCGTGGCCACGATCAGCAGCTTATCGCCGAGGTCGAAAACATTCCGCACTTTCCCTTTTTTAAAAAGGACGAACCCTTGGAGTTTAACGTCACCGATTGTCTTTTCCATAATGATAAAGGATAAAGAAAAACGGAACAAAAAGCAACTCAGCCAACTCAACCCTTCATGCCGATGAAGGCGAACATCCTTTTTTTCTTGATCTTGTCCCGCCGGTAGGACAGCAGGTCCGAGCGACAATGCGTGCAGGCGTCGAACGAGAAGATATTCTCCCTTTTGACTCCGGTCCGGTCGAGCTGTCCGCGATTGGCCTCGCGAAGGTCGAGGAGATATTTCCCGGGCGCCAAGGTCCGCTGATGAAGAACGCCGGAAGGAAAACCGGCCTCTTTGAACGCCGCCCGGACCTCCGGACCGACCTCGTAGCAGTCCGGACCGATGCACGGTCCCAAGGCGAC
>CAZSMW010000103.1:0-2697 GCA_964607985.1 uncultured Eubacteriales bacterium | reverse complement strand
ACGAAGCTCTTGTTCGAGGTCAGGATCGTCGAGCTTTTCTCGTACCGGTAGGAGACGAACTGGAAAAACAGATACGCCTCCCGGCTGTCCACGGGCAGATACTCGGCCTCATCGACGATGACGAGCCCGGCGCTGTGATCTTTATGATATACGAAAAGTACCCAGAATGATCAAACGGAAATGGACAAAAAAATAGTCGAAATTCCCCATAATAATCGTGGGGAGGAATCGACGGGAAAACCCTGTAGGATACCCTGCAGGGAAGAGACATGCTTAGGATGGACATGCGAACACGTGAACAGTATCTGAAATCTCTCTTGGATCGCTATCTTCGTGCCCGTAAGAGGGGGAAAACGGCGATGCAGACTGGGTGCGTACGGGCTTCATGGGGCTCCGCTCGGTAACATCCTGCGTAAGTCAATGCGCAAAATTGCAATCAGACCATTTTTCCCCTTATAATAGGAAACTCCCTTCCCGGGAGGTCTTATGGAAAAGCACGTCACGATTCTCGGAGGCGGTCCGGCGGGCCTCGCCGTAGCCTACTTCGCGCAGAAGAACCGGCTCCCTTTTTCTCTCTTTGAAGCCTCGGACCGTCTGGGAGGTTCCTCGATAACCTTGCGCCGGGGAGAATTTCTCTTTGACTCCGGCGCCCACCGTTTTCACGACCGGGACCCTGAGATCACAGCGGAGTTGAGACAGGTGCTCGGCGAGGACTTGAGGGAAATCTTCGTCCCGAGCCAGATCTACAGCAGGGGCCGTTCTTTTGATTTTCCGCTCTCCCCCCTAAATCTGATTCTCAAAATGGGACCGAAGACCTTTTTTAAGGCCGGGCTTGATTTCCTCCGCTCAAAAGCCAAAGCGCGAGGTCCTCTCGAAGATTTTGAACGGTTCGCCAGATCGACCTACGGAAATACCATCGCGGAAAGATTCCTGTTGAATTATTCGGAAAAACTCTGGGGCACCGACAGCCGGCATCTTTCTCCAAGAATCGCCGGCAATAGGATGAAAGGCCTCAACCTGAAAACGTTTCTCACCGAGGCCTTTTGGGGCCGAAGAGCGAAAACAGGGCATCTGGACGGCTCTTTTTATTATCCCCGGAAAAGAGGGATCGGGCTCATTTTCGAGAAACTGGGAGAGTTCTGCGACAGCGAGACAATTTATAAAAAATCGGAGATCTCAAAAATATTCCACGACCAAGGCCGCATCCAGGCCGTCGAAATCAACGGGAAATCTTCGGTCCGCACCGACCGGGTGGTCAGCTCTCTTCCGCTGACCGTCATGCTTGAACGACTCTCCCCTCCTCCGCCGGCGGATGTCCTCAAGTCCGCGAGAACTCTCCAGTACCGAAGCCTCGTCCTATCAGCGCTCTTTCTGAACCGGACGTCCATCACTCCCAACGCAACCGTCTATTTCCCGGACAGAGAGTTCCTCTTTACGCGAATCTACGAGCCCAGGAATAGAGAAACCTCCCTCTCTCCGACGGGAAAGACCTCCCTGGTGGCCGAGATCCCCTGTCAATTCGGCGATTCTGTTTGGACCATGGAGGATGACCAACTGATCGATCAGTCTTCTGCCCTGCTGATGAAGATAGGATGGATTCAAAGAGAGGATATCCTCGGCAGTTGTGTCTACCGCATCCCCTATGCTTATCCGATCCTCGAAGCTACCCATGAGGAGCACTTGGACCGGATCCGGGCTTTTCTGGGAGGGTTTTCCAACCTTTGGATTTCGGGCAGGAATGCGAAGTTTCAGTATTCCCACATCCATGACCAGTTGAGATCCGGAAAAGAAATTGTTAAGGCCATTTTGACTGAAGAAAAATACCGTGTCCTCTAAGAAGGCTGTGGGCTGGCTTCTCCACATCATCGGCATTACCGTGGGGATAATTTTTGTTCTGGTCCTGATTCAACGCTCAGGCTTTGAGCCGTTTCTTCAGAAAATTCGCCTGGCTTCTCCCCTCGGCTTGGCCGCCGCCCTTATGGCCTACTCAGGGTCGTGGATTTTCCGGACCTGGAGGCTTAGGATCCTGGCCGGCCCCCAGGGAGCGGGCGTCAGTTTTTTTGAGTTTTTCAAACTCCATATCGCGAGCTTTGGCCTCAATGTTGTTCTTCCCGCGAGGCTCGGAGACCTGGCCCTGATCGCGTTTCTCCGGATCAAGGGAATCAAGACGGCTCAATCGGCTGCCGTCGTCCTCCAGACGAGAATTCTCGACTTGCTGGCCCTTCTCGTCCTGGCCATACCTCTTCTTTCCTTCACGCTGGGCTTGTCGTCTCCTTTCTGGATCGCAAGCACGCTGGCGGCATGCCTGCTCATCGTCCTGGTCATTGTGGGCATCGTCTCTCTCGACAAGAAACAGCGGATCGCAGAGGTCTTGGAGAAACTCAAAACGTCGAGACCGAAGGCCGTTTTCAACGCCGTTCTGGATAAGCTCAAAGAAGCCTACGCGACCTACCATCATATGATCACCGACGGAACCCTCTTCGTACGAACGGCAGCGGCATCTTTGGCGATTTGGGTTTCCGAAGCGGTCTGTTGTTATCTCATTGCCTTGGCTTTGAGTTCCCGGATCCCTTTGCCCTCGGTGATCATCGCGCTCTCCGTTGCCAATATCGGAAAAGGCATTCCCTTGACACCGGGCGGGCTCGGAATCTATGAGGGAATCCTGTCGGCCGTCCTTGTGCTTTTCGGAGTTCCCTA
>CAZSMW010000102.1:0-5668 GCA_964607985.1 uncultured Eubacteriales bacterium | reverse complement strand
ATCGTCGCGCAAGTTGGGTGACCCGAGGCGTCGGCTCAGGTCAGCGGGCGCGTCGATAGTGACCATGTGGCCATCTTCGCGAAGAGGGTGATACTCGCGGTTTAGGTCAGCCAGATAGCGGTAGCCCTCGAGAAGAAACTCACGGTCGACTGCCATACCTACCGCGCGGACGAGATTGTCTGGATCATCAATTTCTGTAAAGAAAACGGAATTGACCTCAAACAATTGAGTCATTGCATCGACGGCTATAAGGTCTGCGACATCATGGCCGAGGCCGGAGTCTCCTTTGGCGGCTGGGTCGACTGGTGGGGATATAAAGAGGAGGCCTACGACGGCTGCCCCTATGGCTTCAAACTCATGTACGACGCGGGAGTCAATATCGTGCTCAATTCCGACGGCCTCGAAGAAGGCCTTAACCTCAACCGCGACGCGGCGAAGGTGCTGAAGTACAACGATATCCCCGAAGAAGAAGCCCTCAAGATGATCACCCTGAACCCGGCCAAATCATTGGAAATGGAAGGCCGCGTCGGAAGCCTTGAAGTCGGAAAAGACGGCGACGTCGCCGTCTTCGACAAATATCCCCTGGACACGACATCAAAATGCCTCATGACCATCATCGAGGGAAAAATCTATTTTGACTACGCCAAGGATAGCATCACGGCCAAAGGAGTCCAGAGATGAGAAGCAGAAATCAGATCCTCGCGGCTTTATTCATATTTTTGCTTTCCTCCCTACTCGCCTTTTCGCAGGGAACCATCCTGATCCGGAACGCCAAGATTGTCCCCGTTGTCGGCAAGATAATCAACAAAGGTTGTTTGTTGATTCAGAAAGGAAAGATTGTCCAGATCGCGGAGGAAATCGCCGCCCCGGCCGGCGCGGATGTCATCGATGCCGAGGGAATGTCTATCTATCCCGGCCTTGTGTCCCCCTTAACAGCGGTCGGCGTCACGGGATACCCCGGCGCTGGAGATGACATCAATGAAAAAGGCGTTTCGACACCTCAAATGGACCCTTTTGACGCGCTCAACCCTGAAGATGAAACAATCGAAGTCGCCCGGATTGGGGGGGTGACCTCCGTCCTGACGGTGAGCGGTACCCGAAACGCCATCAGCGGCAAGGCTATTATCCTCAACCTTGACGGTGATGTTGCTGAAGATATGGTCATCAAGCGAAATGCGGTTGAGATCTTCAATATGGCGGGGAAGACAGAGAACAAATATCCCACGACTCTGCCCGGCGTCGTTTCCCTCATCAGGGACAAGTTGAACCAGGCCAAGAGCTACATCGAGCAGAAGAAAAAGGCCGCCGAGAAGGCCCCGGACAAAAAAGAAAAGCCCGAGGGAATGGAGGAAAGGCGTTTCCGGATCGACCTGGAGATGGAAGCGCTTATCCCCGTTGTCCAGGGGGAAACTCCGGTTCTCTTCATGACAGAGAATGAGGTGACCATTCATAACGCCCTCGAGATCATAAAAGAATATAACCTTAAGGGGATCCTGTACGCGACATCAGATGTCTGGAAGCTGGCCGATCGGCTGAACAAGGAAAAAATCCCTGTGATCTGGGCCGGAACGATGGCGATCACGGAACGGTGGGAGCCCTTCGATTTGAATTACCGCACGGCCTCGATGCTGGCCAAGAAAGGAATTTTCTTCGCTCTTGACCAGATCGGCTGGGGCCCCTCGAACCGCAATGTGCGGAACCTCCCCCTGTTCGCCGGTATTTCCGTTGCTCACGGGCTTTCCGAGGAAGAGGCGATCAAAGCCATCACGATCAACCCCGCCAGAATCCTCGGCGTGGACGACCAGGTCGGCTCTCTTGAAGTGGGAAAAACGGCCAATGTCGTGATCTGGAGCGACAGCCCCATCCAGATGAAGGCCAGGGTCCTGGAAGTTATCATCAACGGCAAGAGGATTCCTCTGACCAGTGTTCAGACACGCCTGAGGGATAAATTTGAAAAAATCGTCAGGGAACGGCTTAAGAAAAAAGAGATCAAAAACAACTAGCGGGATTATTTTTTCTTTTCCATAAATGACCGCGGCCTGGATATTAGAACAATTTATAAATAAAAGGAATTACGGAATAAAGGACACCATGGAGGCGGAAATGAAGAGAATCATCGTTCTGGCAACCCTCCTCGCCGTCGGCCTCGCGGGCCTCGCCCCGACCCCGGCGGCTGAGAAGAAGGGACCGGACAAGTACGAGAAATGGCTCAAAGAGGAGGTCGCGCTCCTCATCCTGCCCGAAGATAAGGCCGAGTGGGATGGCCTGAAGACGGACGCGGACAAGGACCGGTTCATCGAGCTGTTCTGGGCCAAACGAGACCCTTCGCCAGGCACCAAGGCAAACGAGTTCCGGGACGCGTGGATGGCAAGGCTCGATCACGTCAACAAGGTCTATGCTGCCGGCTTAGGGCCCAAGGGCTGGCGCTCGGACATGGGGAAGGTCTATCTGATCTTTGGCCCGCCGGTCCAGGTCCAGGGGGGAGGAGGCGAGGTGAGGCCCACGTCCTCGGGCGGAACCCAGATAGAGGCCCCGGTCGAGACATGGCAATATCAGCCGATGCCGGACCTCAGCCTGCCCGACGCGTTCCAGGTCGTCTTCCGGAACTACCAGTTCGGGTATGAGCTCGACCAGGCGACCCCGCAGAAGATCCGGCGGGCCATGGAGGTCTTCTCCAAGGTCGTCGTCTTCAACCCCGACCTCAAGGAGCTCCCGATGTATAAGTACGTCCTGGACGAGAATTCCCCCGAGGGGAAGATGATCCGGGAGTTCATCGAGACCGGGAACGAGGTCAAGGGCCTGTCGCTCGAGTGGGCGCCCATTTACACCCGGGCCATGGGCGGCAGCACCCGCGTATCACTGCTCGTCCAGATCGATCCGGGGACCATCGACCGGAAGAAGCTGAAGGAAACGACCTTTTTCGGCCGGCTCAAAGGCGAGGGCGAGGAGGTCCAGGGCTTCCTGACGACGGTCCGGATCGAGAAGGAGAAGGCGGACAAGCCGGTCATGGTCTTCGGTTTCCCGGCCAAGCCCGGCAAGTCCGTGCTGTACCTCGGGGCGGAGGACAAGGACAAGGAGAACCCGACCCTGATCAAGGCCGACCTGGACGTCAAGGATTTCTGGAAGGGCGGGCTCGACACGAGCTCCCTCATCCTCAGCTCGGAGGTCGTGGCCAGGCCCAAGGGCGAGGCGGCGGAGGAATTCAGCCCCTACGTCACGAGCGACTACAGGGCTACGCCGCGTTGGGGGAGCGTCTTCAAGGCGAGCGAGGACCTGAGCATCCTCTTCCATGTCTACAACGCGGCGACGGACAACGGCGAGGTCAACTTGATCGTCGATTACTTCATCATTTCCCCTGAGGTGGGCTACAAGCTGAACCCTCAGACGATCCAGGCGAAGGTGGAGGAGAACAAGGCCGTCGCAGGGGGGACGCAGGTCCCGCTCTCGCCGCTCAAGCCGGGGAAATACACGTTCAAGATCAAGGTCACGGATAAGATCGCCAACAAGGTGATCGAGAGGACCGCGGAGTTCGCGGTCGAATAGGGGTGGGGACCATGAAAGCGACACTTCCGGGATGTCTCCTGCTTTCCGTGGCAGTGCTCGCGGCGGCTTGTGCGACCGTCGGCACGGAGGGGAAGAAGGCCGGCGGGACTTCGCGGGCGGCCGCGTTCACCTACACCCAGGAGAATTCCGACCTGGCGGTCATCGTGGATGTCGAGCTGGCCAAGAATAGGACCGGGGAACCCTATTTCCCCCTGGGCATCAAGATCGCCAACAAGCGCCTGAACCGGATCATCGTCGACCGAGAGACCCTGTTCCTGGTCGACGAGGCGGACGCCGTCTACCCGATGCCCTCGGTTGAGGAGCTTTCGCTCCAATACGACAAGCTGGTCCCCGACAACAAGTTCAAGAACCAGACGGGGGTCCTCGGGGACGAGATGATGACGAGCTTCTCCTTCTTCCGCAAGGCCGAAGGGCGCCTGTTCCCCCAAACCCAGGGCGGAGGCTGGGTGGTCGATTCGATCTATATCCAGACGAAAGGCTACATGGCCGACCTCGTCTATTTCCCGATGCCCGAGGGGGGCATCCGGGGGAAGATCCTCAGGTTGAGGCTGGACGTTTATGAGCTCGGGAAGCCGGTTGATGTCGCCTTCTTGGTCGTCGACTAGGGGGCGCGCGGTCGCCGGCGTGGTCGCGCGTCAGGCCCGCCGAGACCGACGTCCGTAGCATATTTTCTGAATATTTTTACCTCAATCAGATGTTATCCGAATATCCGGGATCGTTTGGATTCCCGGGCTTTGTTGTGATATATTATGGAACTTTATGATGGCTGAATGGAGGTCTCCCTGGACCTCCGGTCTCATAATAATTTCTAGACCGCTGGAGATGGAAAGATGACGAACACGATCTTTTGGTTGGCTCCGCTGGGCGCGGTCTGCGCCCTGATCTTCGCCTGGTTCTTCTACCATCAAATGAAGAAGGAGAGCGAGGGAACTGCGCATATGGCGAGAATCGCCTCCTATGTGCGCAAAGGGGCCATGGCCTATCTGAAACAGCAGTACAAGGTGGTGGGCTTTGTCTTCATTTGCCTTGTCATCTTGCTGGCTTTCATGGCCTTTGTCCTGAAGGTCCAGAACAAGTGGGTGCCGGTGGCCTTTCTGACGGGCGGCTTCTTCTCGGCCTTGTCCGGATACTTCGGCATGAAGACGGCGACTTACGCCGCGGCCCGCACGACAAACGCCGCCAAGAACTCGCTCAACAGCGCACTCCGGATCGCCTTCCGCAGCGGGGCCGTCATGGGCCTCGTCGTCGTAGGGCTGGCCCTTCTGGACATCTCCCTCTGGTTCATCATCCTGAGGCAGTTCTATCCTCTTACGGACGGCGGCCAGAATCTGATCCTCATCACCACGACCATGATCACCTTCGGAATGGGCGCTTCGACCCAGGCCCTGTTCGCCAGGGTCGGCGGCGGCATCTTCACCAAGGCGGCCGATGTCGGGGCCGATCTCGTCGGCAAGGTCGAGGCCAATATCCCCGAGGATGATCCGCGCAACCCGGCGGTCATCGCCGACAACGTCGGCGACAACGTCGGCGACGTGGCCGGCATGGGCGCGGACCTCTACGAATCCTACGCCGGGTCCATCCTGGCGACAGCGGCCCTCGGCGCTTCGGCCTTTCTTGGCCGCGGCGACCTCCAGCTCAAAGCGGTCGTCGCCCCGATGGTCATCGCGGCCATCGGCACGTTGTTGTCGATCTTCGGGATTTTCATGGTCCGGACGAAGGAAGGGGCCACCCAGAAGCAGCTGCTCGGCTCCCTGGGCCGGGGCATCAATACCAGCTCCGTTCTCATCGTCTTTTTCTCTCTGGGCGTCATCAAGGTCCTCGACCTGCCGCTGGGCATCTGGGGCTCGGTCGTCTGCGGACTGGTTTCGGGCATCGTCATCGGCCGGGCGACGGAATACTTCACCTCGTCCTCCTACAAGCCGACGATGCGCATCGCAGACAACGCCAAAACGGGCCCCGCCACGGTCATTATCGCCGGGTTGGGCACGGGCATGATGTCAACGGCCATCCCGGTCCTGTCCGTCGTCGTCGGGACCCTGTTGGCCTACCTTTTTGCCGCTCACTTTGACATGTCCAACGTCGGCCAGGGCCTTTACGGCATCGG
>CAZSMW010000101.1:0-1523 GCA_964607985.1 uncultured Eubacteriales bacterium | reverse complement strand
CGAAATAAACTGCCAGCTGGCCGGAAAAAGCCGCAGAATCCCATTTTTAAAATCTCGTGCCCTCCTCCTTCCCATCCGGACAGCTGGTTTCAAGGGCTTTGAATATCGCGCCCTCTCCTCCGGTCTTCGCTGGATCATTTTTTCTTTATCTCGCGCCGGCTGAGGAGCTTCTCGACCTCGTCGATCTCCTTTGGTACGTCCTTGCTCAGGACCTCGCAGCCGTCTTTGGTGATCAGCACGGTGTCCTCGATGCGGACACCGATGTTCTTTTCGGGATAATAAAATCCGGGCTCGATGGCGAAGACCATGCCTTCCTGCAGTCTCTCCATCCGGGGTCCGACGTCATGAGTGCAGAGCCCCACATAGTGACCGAACCCGCCCTTCTCTCCCCGGGGGTCAAGCCCTTTCTTCTTCATGACCTCAGCCACATGTTTCTGGACGTCCTCGTTTGTCGCACCCGGGCGGTAGGCTTCGATGCAGGCCTTCTGGATCTCGAGCGCGATCTCGTAGACTTCTCTTTGTTCCTTAGTGAACTTCCCGGAGGCCGGCCAGGTCCTCGAAATGTCCATGCACATATAGTCCAGGAGGCCGCCGAAGTCCATCAGGACAAGATCGCCCTCCTCCACCCGGCGGTCATTTTTTTCATAGTGCAGGATGCACGTGTTCGGTCCCGAGCCGACGATCGGCGGATACGCGGCTCCGGTCGCGCCGTTCTTTAAGACGACGTGCATGGCCGCCGCTTCGATCTCGTACTCATAGCCGCCGGGCCGGGTGGCCAGCATGGCCTGCTTGACTCCCTCGGCCGAGATGCGGCCGCTTCGCCTCATGACTTCGATTTCCTCTGGGCTCTTGATCACCCGCATGGCGTCGATGAACGGTGCTATGTCTTTGAACTCGGCGGCGGGAAAGCGCTCTTTCAGCTTGATGATCCGGTGGTTGTCGAGTGAGATCTGGTCGTTGTAGTGGAGCCGGGCCTTGCGGGCCGTGAAGATCAGCGTTTCATCCCGGGCGTTGTCGATGGTGTCGGCAGGAGAGAGGCGAAGATGCACGGTCATTCCCGTCCTCGACAGATTCCGGCCGAGGTACTCATCAAAGAAGCTTCCCTGATGAATCTGGGTAAATCCGGTCTTCTCCTTGGCTTTGGCGTCCTTGAGCAGATTGGCGCCGCCCATGAGCTCCTCGCGCGGTGCTTGTTGGGGAAGGAATAGATAGGATTCCTTTGTCTTCGGCAACAAGATCAGGGCCGCTCCCGGGTCTTCCACTCCGGTCAGGTAATAGAAATCGTTGTCCTGGTGGAAATGGGTCCCGGGCAGGGGCATTGACTCGCCGAAGAGGATGATCAGGCCGTCTCCCGCCTTTTCCATGAGCGCGGCCCGGCGCCGCATGAATTCCTCTTTGCTGTATCCGGTCCGCTGACCGAACGACAGAGAGGGATGGAGAAAGAAGACCAAGGCGAAAAAGATGAGTGCTCCGGTGATCTTCCGTTTTTCCATGAATCACTCCTTTCCGTTTTTGGCGTCGCA
>CAZSMW010000100.1:0-22703 GCA_964607985.1 uncultured Eubacteriales bacterium | reverse complement strand
TCGATCTGCAGGAAGAGGTCCCGGCCGATCTCCTCGGTGATCCCGACGCCGCCGGCCGCGTTCTCGCCGTTGGCGATGACGATCGCCGGCGCGAATTTCTTGACGAGCTGGGGCAGGAACCGCTGGACGGCCCTCCGGCCCTGTTGACCGATGATGTCCCCTAAAAAGAGGACGCCGGCCTTAGCGGGCATATTCCACCGCCCTCATCTCCCGGATGACCGTGACCTTGATCTGACCCGGGTAGTCCAGTTCGTTCTTGATCTTGGCAGCGATGTCCTTGGCGATGAGCGAGGCCCGGTCGTCTGAGACCTTCTGACTCTCGACGATGATCCGGATCTCGCGCCCCGCTTGGAGGGCGAACGACCTGAAGACGCCCTCGAAGCTGTTGGCCAGCTCCTCGAGCTTTTGCAGGCGTTCGATGTAGGTCTCCAGGAGTTCGCGCCGCGCCCCGGGCCGGGCCGCGGACAGCGTATCCGCCGACTGGATGAGGACGGCCTCGATCGACGGGAAGTCGACGTCCCGGTGATGTGAGGCGATGGCCTGGATGACCTTCTCGTTCTCTCCGTATTTCCTGGTCAGCTCGACGGAGAGCTCGGTGTGCGTGCCCTCGACATCCTTGTCCACAGCTTTGCCGATGTCGTGGAGCAGGCCGGCCCGGAGGGAGACGTTGACGTCGGCCCCGATCTCGCGGGCCATCAAAGCCGACAGCATGGCCACTTCCTTGGAGTGTTGGAGGACGTTCTGGCCGTAGCTCGTCCTGTACTTGAGCTTTCCCAGAAGCTTGATGAGCTCGGGATGGACGTTGTTGACCTTGAGCTCCAGGACCGTGGATTCGCCCTCCTCCTTGATCTTCTGTTCGAGGTCCGCCTTGACCTTCTCAACGATGTCCTCGATCCTGGCCGGGTGGATGCGTCCGTCCATCACCAGCTTTTCGATGGACAGGCGGGCTATCTCGCGGCGGATGGGATCGAAGCTCGACAGAATGACCGCCTCGGGCGTGTCGTCGACGATGATGTCGACGCCGGTGGCCTGCTCCAGGGCACGGATGTTCCGGCCCTCGCGGCCGATGATCCGGCCCTTCATATCGTCGGAGGGGAGATCGACGACGGACACCGTGCTCTCGACGACGTGTTCGGCCGCCGAACGCTGGATGGCGTTGACGATGATCTCTCGGGCCGAGGCCTGGGCCTTCTCCCTCGCTTCCTCTTCGATGCGCCGGACAGTTTGAAAGGCCTCGAGCCGGGCCTCGTCTTCGATCTTCTTGATGAGGGTGGCCTTGGCCTCCTCCTGGGTCAGCCCGGAGATCCGTTCCAGCTCGGCCATCTGCTTCCGGACGGCCTCGCCGATCTTCGATTCGAGGTTTTCGAGCTCTTTCTCCTTGTCCTGGAGACGGCGCTCCTTTTGGGAAAAGTCTCGCTCCTTCCGTTCGATGGACTGGAAACGCCTCTCGAGGTTCTCCTCCTTGTTGATAAGCCGGCGCTCGGTCTCGCTGATCTTTCGCCGCTGTTCACGGGTATGATTTTCAAAATCGGCCTGACGGGCCAGGTCCTTCTCCTTGGTTTCGATGGCCGCTTCGCGCTTGATCTTCTCGGCATCCCCGGCCGCCCTGGCCAGGACCGCCTTGACCTCTTCCTCGACCTCGACGGTGCGGCGGGCGGCGTCCTTCCTTTTCAAGGCAAGGATGATCACGACCGCCAGCAGGATGACGATAACGGCAGCGCCGGGGTAAACATAGATTGGAACGTTCACGATTGTCACCTCCTTCTAAGATCCGAGGAGACGATCGAATGGAGGCCGGGGAAACGAGTCACATGTGAAGAAACAGCCCCGCGGAGGAAGAGCGCCCGGCGGTGGCCCCGGGAACCCTCGCAGGATAATCCGCGGCGGGCCCGCGGAGGCGCAGTTCAGCGTCATCTATGTATGTCCGGACGACGGGTCCGAAACTAAGAAGTGACTTATCCCAGGCTCTTGTATGTGTTTTCATCTTCTAAAAGATGAACCTCCAAACTTTCGATCTCCGTTTCCATGTGGCCAATGGCTTCGTTCAGTTGATCGAGTTTCTTCTGGCTTAAGAAAAGCTCGTCCGCGATGTTGAGGGCCGCCAGGACGGCGATCTTCGTCGTGTCCGCGGACTTGGATTTCACAGCCACCTCATGCATCTTCTGATCGACGCACGAAGTCAAGTGGCCGATATATTTTTCATCCTCATCTCCTTTGACCCGGATTCGGTATTTTTGTCCGTAGATCTCGATGTCGATGATTTTTTCGATCATATTCCGATCTGGTCGATCTGGCTGATGATAGCCTCGATCCTCCCCTTGATGGCTTCCCTCTCGCCTTCGCACCTCTTCAGCTCTTCGTCCAGCCGGACGACCTTCCGGCTCTGCTCTTCGAACTCCTTCTTGTCCGTTTTAAGCTCCTTGAGCTGCTGGCGGAGCTTGTCGTTCTCGGCCGAGAGCTTGTTGATGTACTCGACGACCTGGGAGATCTTCCCTTCGAGTATTTTAATTCTGTCAATCTCGGTTGTCAATTTTTCCTCCCTCCCTGGGCTGAATATGCAGGGCCGCCTTCAGGTGGCCGATGATGTCCTGTTGGGCTTTGTCGACCTCTTCGGCAAGGAGCGTCCGCTTGGGGCTCCGGTAGCGGAAACGGATGGACAGGCTGACCTTAT
This sequence comes from uncultured Eubacteriales bacterium, assembly GCA_964607985.1. GTDB lineage: Bacteria > Acidobacteriota > Aminicenantia > Aminicenantales > Saccharicenantaceae > JALHVH01. Next base: position 20,032 of record CAZSMW010000100.1, on the reverse strand, counting down.
CCCCGGGGATCGACGGCCCGGTGAAACGGTCGGTGAGCTCGAACCCCTCGAGAAAGGGGACCGATAATTTGGCCACGGCCGTCCGGATGTCCTGATAGGACAGGTCCCGGTCCGCCAGGAACGAGAGGTCGCGGCTGACCCCGGGGAACTTGGCGACGGGTGTGAACCGAAAGGGCTTCGGTTGCTTTTCCATGAGGTCGGCCAAGTTGATCTCGGCGGCGTAGACCGTACCTCCAAGGGAATATAAATCCCGCAAAGACTTTTTCACGACGCCGAGGCAGCCGACCGTCTCGCCCTTGTAGACCAAGGCGAGCGAAGCGCCCTCCTCGAAGAAAGGGTGGGCGGCGTCGGCGAAGGAGAAGGGTTCGTACCTTAAAGCGGACATCAGGGCTTCGACCGCCCCTTTGAGGACGAAAAAGTCGGTCTCGCCGGCCCGGGTCTGCCAGTGGGGCCGGCCCCAAAGACCCGTCGTCATCAGACCGAGCGTGAACTGTTCCTGATAGACCTCATCCTTCCGGAAGTAGATGTTGCCGAACTCGAAGATGTGGACCCCTTCGAGCCCCCGGTTCAGGTTCCAGGCGACGTTCTCGAGAAGGCCCATGATCAGGCTCGTCCGGAGGCTCGCCGACCTGGACGAAATGGGGTTCCGGATCATGATGGGCTCCCGGCCGCCGGCAACGCCGGATTCTTTTTCCGGGTCCGAGAAGCTGAAGTTGATGACCTCGTCCAAACCCTGGTGGAGGAGGACCTGGCGCAGTTTCTGAACTTTCTCCCGCTTCGTGTTGACAGGCGGCTCGAAGGACATGAGAGGTGTCACTTCGCTGGGGATCTTGTCGTAGCCATAAAAACGCGCCACTTCTTCGATAAGGTCGGCCTCGCGCTCGATGTCCACTCGGAACGATGGGACTTCGGCCCTCCAGACGCCCTTCCGGCTCTCCCCGACCTTGAAACCGAGGTCCCCAAGGATGCGCAGGACCCGGTCCTCAGGGACTTCGACGCCGAGCAGGTCGGAGATGCGGCTGTGACAGAGGATGACGAACTTGGGCTTCCGGGGCTTCGAGTAAACGTCCAGGATGCCTTTGGCCGCTTTCCCGCCGAAGCGGCAAAGGAGCGAAGCCGCCATCAAAGCCGCCCGGGGCGGGAAGGCGATGTCCGACCCCCGCTCGAAGCGGTAGGACGCGTCCGTGGTGAGCCCCGTCTTTTTGGCGGTCATCCGGACCGAGACGGGATCGAAGCAGGCGCTCTCGATGAAGACGTCCTGGGTCGCTTCTGTAACCGCCGTTTCCTCGCCGCCCATGACGCCGGCCAGGGCGACGGGCCCGGCCTCGTCGGCAATAACCAGCATCTCCGGGGCGAGTTCGATCTTCGTGCCCTCGAGAGTCTTTAAGGTCTCGCCCTTCTGGGCCTTGCGGACGATGACCCGGCCGCCGTGGAGCTTGGCGAAGTCGAAGGCGTGGAGGGGCTGGGCCGTGGCGAAAAGGACGTAGTTCGAGACGTCGACGATGTTGTTGATGGGCCTTAAGCCCATGGCTTCGATCCTCCGGCGGAGCCAATCGGGCGACGGACCGACCTTGACGCCCTTGACCAGCATAGCGCAATACCTGGGGCAGAGCGTCTCGTCGTAGATCTGGACGTCGGTGAGGTCCGCGACCTTTTCCGGGAGCTCGTCGATCGGCCAGGCCTTTTCCGCGAGCTTTTCTCCCAGCATCACCGCGACTTCCCTGGCGATACCGAGATGGCCGAGCGTGTCGGGCCGATTGGCGTAGGTCTCCACCTCGACGACCGTATCCCCATCACTCTCCTCGGCGTTCTCGGCAACCAGGCCGATCATGGTCAGCCGTTCGAGGAGCTCCGGCGTCGGGAGGTCCGCCTTCACGTATTCGTTGAGCCAATTCAGACTGATTTTCATTTGAGGTTGAACTGCCTTAGGAACCGGAGGTCGTTCTCGTAGAAGAACCGCATCTCAGGGATCTGATAGGACAGCATGGCCGTCCTGTCGATCCCCATGCCGAACGCCCAGCCGGAGTATTTCTCGGGGTCGATATTGACATTCTTGAAGACCTGCGGGTTGACCATGCCGGCCCCCAGGATCTCCTTCCAGCCCGTCCCGCCGCAGACCCGGCAGGACTTGTCCTTCTGACCGCAGACGATACACTCGATGTCCACCTCGGCTGAGGGCTCGGTGAAGGGGAAGAAGCTCGGCCGGAAGCGGATCTTGAGCTGCTCGCCGAACATCGTCCTGAGGAAGTATTCCAGGGTCCCCTTGAGGTGGGCGAAGGTGATCCCCGCGTCGACGACCAGGCCTTCGACCTGGTAGAACATCGGCAGGTGCGTCGGGTCGGTGGTCTCCCGCCGGTAGACGCGTCCGGGGATAATGATCCGGATCGGCGGCTTCTTTTTTTCCATGACCCGGATCTGGACGGGCGAGGTGTGCGTCCTAAGGAGCAGGTTATCCGTGATATAGAGCGTGTCCCAGCTGTCCCGGGCCGGATGGTGGGGCGGGAAATTGAGGGCCTCGAAGTTGTAATAGTCCGTCTCGATCTCGGGCCCGTCCTCGATGGCGAATCCCATCCCCGTGAAGATGTTCTCGATCTCCTGTTGAAAGAGAACGATGGGATGGGGCGCCCCCCAATAGAGGCTCTTTCCGGGGAGGGTCAGATCGACGGACCGGACCGTCCGGACAGTCCCGGAGAGCCCCGCTTCGAGAAGGGCGAGCTTTTCCTGGACGTGGTCCTTGAACTCGTTGATGAGCAACCCGGCCCCGGGCTTCTCCGCGGCGGAGAGGCCCTTCATGTTCTCGAAAAGGGACGTCAGGCAACCGTTCTTTCGGCCCAGAAATTCGTTCCGGAGTTCGGTCAGGCCCTTTTCGTCCCGGACCCGGGCAGACTCCTCCGCAAACTTTTTCTTGTATTCCTCGATCTTGCCCTTGAGGTTCGTCATGTCGCCGGATCAGGCCGCGGCCGCGGCCGCCTTCGCCTTCTCCGCGATGACGGCGAAGGTCGCAGGCGCCCGGACGGCCAGATCGGCCAGGACCTTCCGGTCAAGCTCGATGTTGAGCTTCTTCAGGCCTTGGATGAAGCGGCTGTAGGTGATGCCGTTAGCCATGGCGGCCGCCTTGACCCTGATGATCCAGAGCGTCCGGAATTCCCTCTTTTTAGCCCGCCGGTCGCGATAGGCGTATTGGAGGGACTTCTCCACCGCTTCCTTGGCTGTCCGGTGATTGCGGCCCTTGGCGCCCCAATACCCTTTGGCCAGCTTCAGGATCTTGACCCTTCTATCTTTCCTCTTGGTTCCTCTTTTGACTCTCGGCATTTTTATCTCCTTGGTTCAGCCGTGAAAGCGGTACGAGGCCCTTAGGCCTCGTACGGAAGCATCTTCTTGAGGATCTTCATGTCAGCCGGGCTGACGACCGTTTTCTTGCCCAGGTGGCGGAGCCTTTTGGCCGATTTCTTGGTGAGGATGTGGCTTTTATTCGCCTTACTGTGCAGGATTTTCTTTTTCGCCGTTACCTTGAACCTCTTTTGGGCTCCCTTGTGTGTTTTTAACTTTGGCATCTTTTCCTCCTGTTTTCGACGGAATGAGCAGGGCCGAAACCGACCAATCCTGTTTCCGGATGTCCCCGTCCTGGGCGCCAAGGCCCTTCACCTGCTCCAGGACCTTGTCCAGGACCTTGATCCCGAGCTCGGGCTTCTGTTTTTCCCGGCCGCGGAGCATGACCGTGACCTTGACCTTGTTGCCCTCCTCCAGGAACCGAAGGATGTGGCGCATCTTAAAGTCGTAGTCGTGAGTTGAGATCTTGGGGCGGAACTTGATCTCCTTGATCTGGATCTGCTTCTGGTGCTTCCTGGACTCGTGTTCCTGCTTGCGAATTTCGTAAAGGAACTTGCCGTAGTCTATGATCCGGCACACGGGCGGCGCCGCCTGGGGCGCGATCTCGACCAAGTCCAGGTTTTTTTCCCGGGCGATCGCCAGAGCCTGCATCGGGGTCAGGACTCCCAGCTGTTTCTTCTCGTCGTCGATGACCCGGATCTCTTTGGCCAGTATCATTTCGTTGATCCTATGCGCCTTTGCTTTCACATTCATCGGCCGGAAAGGCTGTCGTCTTAAAATGTTCGTCCTCCTCTAAAAATTCACGACTAAAGACTTATTCTTGACGAGCTCCCCGACCTTTTCGAGGAACCCGGCCACTTGGACTTCGCCTTTGTCGCCGGCCGAATGGACGCGGAGCGAGACCGTGCCGTTCGCCGCCTCCCTGTCGCCGACAATGAGGATGAGCGGGACCTTCTGGATCTCGGCCTCCCGGATCTTGCGGTTGACCTTTTCCCGGCTCAGGTCGACCTGGGTCCGGAGGCCCGCATCCTTGAGCTTCCCGTCAATCTCCAGGGCGTAAGCTTCGTGCCGGTCGGCGATGGGCAGGACGACGACCTGGACCGGCGCCAGCCAGACCGGGAAACTCCCCTTGTAGTGTTCGATAAGGATGCCGAAGAACCGCTCCAGGGAGCCCAGGAGGGCCCGGTGGACCATGAAGGGCCGGTGCTCTTTACCGTCCTCGGCGATGAACGTCATGCCGAACCGCTCGGACATGTTGAAATCGAACTGGATGGTCGTGCACTGCCAGAAACGGCCGAGGGCGTCCTTGATCTTGATGTCGATCTTGGGGCCGTAGAAAACCGCCTCACCCTCCATCCGCTCATAGGTCAGGCCGCGGGCCTCGAGGGCTTTGACGAGGGAAGCCTCGGCCCGGCACCACAAGTCGTCGGCCCCGCAGTACTTGGCCGAATTCTCGGGATCGCGGACGGACAGCTCGATCTTGTTCTCGGTGAAGCCAAAGGCGGCCAGGATGCTGATCGAGAAGTCCAGGACCCGGAGGATCTCGGCCTCGATCTGGCTCGGGGTGCAAATGATGTGAGCGTCGTCCTGGGTGAAGCCGCGCACCCGGAGCAGGCCGTGAATGGTGCCGCTTCGCTCATAGCGGTAAACTGTCCCGAGTTCGGCCCAGCGGAGGGGCAGGTCGCGGTAGGAACGGAGCTTGGATTTATAGATCTGGATATGGAACGGGCAGTTCATCGGCTTGAGATAATAGTTCTGCCCGTCGATGTCCATCGGGGAATACATGCTGTCCTTATAGAAGCCGAGGTGGCCCGAGGTCTGCCAAAGGACTTCGCGCCCGATGTGGGGAGTGTAGAGGATGTCATAGCCTCCCTCCCAGTGCCGCTCGCGCCAGTACTGCTCGATCTCGGCCCGCACCCGGGCGCCCTTGGGGTGCCAGAGGATGAGGCCGCCGCCCAGGTCCTCGGAGGTGCTGTAGAGGTCGAGCTCGGCCCCAAGCTTGCGATGGTCGCGCTTTTTGGCCTCTTCGAGAAAGACGAGATGATCTTCGAGTTCCTTTTTGGTCGCGAAGACCGCGCCGTAGATGCGCTGGAGCTGTTTTCCCTTCTCGTCGCCCTTCCAGTAGGCCCCGGACACAGAGAAGAGCTTCACGTGCTTGAGGAAGCCGGTGAAAGGGACGTGGGGACCGAGGCAGAAGTCGGCGAAACTCCCCTGCTCGTAGACGGTCACCCCGGCGGCGCCTTTCTCCAGGATGAGCTCGACCTTGAGGTCCTGGCCTTTCTCCCGGAAGAGACGGACCGCTTCTTCCTTGTCCAGGACGAGCCGCCTGATGGGGGTGTTCTCGGCTGCAATCTCCTTCATTCTCTTTTCGATGGCTTTCAGGTCCTCGGGGGTGAAAGGAGTTTCGCGCAGGAAGTCGTAGTAGTAGCCGTTCTCGACCGCCGGGCCGATCCCGGTTTTGGTTTCCGGATAGAGGTCCAGGGCGGCGTGCGCCAGAAGGTGCGCGGCGCTGTGCCGGAGGACGTCAAGGGCTTCGGGCGAGTCCGAGTAGATCAGGCTGACCTCCATGTCGGCCTCGACGGGGAAGCTCAGGTCCAGGAGCCGGTCGCCGGACTTGGCCAGGATGGGCTTCCGGCCCGTGGTCCGTCCGGAAAGGACCTTATACAGAGGAGTGCCTTTCTCTGCGGAAAATACAGAGTCCTCGACTTTGATCTTGATCTGTTCGCTCATCCAAATATTAATTCAATAGGGGCAGGCCCTTCAAAGGCGTCACCGGACGCGCTCATGAACGCTGACACCCGAAACATGTGGTAGGCGCGGAGGGAATTGAACCCACGGCCTCTTCCGTGTCAAGGAAGCGCTCTACCACTGAGCCACGCGCCTATCCTCAGCTTTATAAAGCCTTTATATATTAAAGAAATCGAGGCAACGTGTCAATATAAGTCAAGAACTTGTGTCAAGAACTTGTAAAGACCTCTTTTTATATGGGTAGGCGTTGTCTGGAGGCAGGTTGAGGGATTCGTCAGCACGCCTCTTTGCTCCGGCGAAGCAAAGGGCGTGCGGCCTGGAGCCGCCCTTGGCCCCCGGCCCCCCCTTGTTGATTCAATCACACGAAAAGAGATGCTACCCAATTCCCCCCCCAAATTGCCGATAGGACATAAGTTGGAATTCCGGGTATCACCAGAAGCCGGCATCATCGCTTGAGAAGAAAGAGTCCTGTCGGGGATTTTGGGCTCTTTCTCTTCACTTGTCCAGCTTGTCTTGCTCTTCTATAATAATCCTGTGATCGGCATCCTAGCGGACTCCCATGACAACTTGATCGCCCTCCGGCGTGCGGTCCAGCTTTTCAACGACGCGAAATGCAGCCTGGTCATCCATGCCGGCGACTTCGTCGCTCCTTTCGCGGCAAGGGAGCTCCGGGGTCTGGCATGCCCGGTCAAAGGCGTTTTCGGGAATTGCGACGGAGAGAAGCCGGGCCTGGCCAAAGCCTTCCAAGAGATGGGCGAGATCGTCGAGGCGCCGCTCGTTTTCGAGCATGACGGCCTGAGGTTCCTGGTTTCCCACCTCAATGCCCCTGTTGAAAGGTACCTCAAGACAAGACGGGAGACCGGAGGAAAAGGTTTGCCTTCGACAGGACGGACAAGTCGGGGATGCGTTTCTCGGGCGCTTTTCCCCGATCCATCGTATGACGTCCTGGTCTTCGGGCACACACACAAGGCCGAGATCCGGAGGGAAGGGGGCGTTGTGGTCGTCAACCCGGGCGAGGTCGGCGGCTGGCTCCATGGCAGGAGCACGGCGGCCCTTCTAAGGACGGGAACAGAAAAAACGGGGATGCGCATCATGGGCGCCTCCCCGAATATTGAAGTCGAGATCATCGCGATTTGAACCTGTCGCCGAGGAACATGATGGAAAGAAATGGCCAAGAACATCTCCAATCGTTATAAGCCGGGCTGGCCGCGATCCCGAGCCTGGCTGAAGCCCGGGCCCATCTTACGGAATATTTTCGGTTCTACAACGAAGAGCGCTTACATGAGACGCTTGGCTATCGGACGCCGCACGAAGCTTATTTCGGAACGACGTCACCACTGGCGCCGGTCGCGGAGGCAGTGGTTTAGCATGGACATGCTCGAGATCGTCGTTCCTGGTGCTTCTGGTGAAGCCGTTTTATCGCGGCTTACGGAAAAAATGGTTTTTGGGCATCAGAATGGATAAAATGGTCACGACAGGCAGGCCCTTAATGCACCGTCAAAGAGCTCCTGAACTGTCTAGACAATGGGGTCCACCTCAGTTCCCCCGAGTGAACATAGCTCATGACAAAAGCGGAAAGATTCACGTTGCCTTGACATCGCCTGTCACAGGGAACTCCTCTAAAGCTTTACACTTATTTATATTAACGTTATGATGTAAAATCTGGTGGTCGAATTATCTAGGGAGGCGTAGTTAATGGGATTAAAAGAGCAAGGAAAATAATATTAAGAAGGTAGTCATGAGAAAGTTTTTATTTCGATTTATCTTAATACCCTTAAGCATTGTAGGAGTTTTTTTAGCTTTAGCCCTGATAAATCATTTCTATGCCTCAAAAAGACCTAATGTTATTTTAATAACTATCGAAACGACAAGAGCCGACCATCTAAGTTGCTATGGGTATAAAAGGAAGACTACGCCCTCGATAGATAAAGTGGCAAACGAAGGAGTATTGTTTTCCAATATGTTCGTGCAAAGAGGACAAACTTGGCCCTCGCTTACTTCAATAATGACTTCTTTATATCCTGTAAATCACGGTGTCAGGAAAAATGGTCATATGCTATCTCCTTCCGTGATTAGCTTAGCAGAGATTCTAAAGCAAAATAAATATACCTGTGCTGCTTTTTTAGGTTATGCAAGAAGAGCTGTATGGAGAGGCTTTGATTATATAGCTCCTAAAGAATGGGAAGATGCCATACTTGCCCAAGAAGCAACGACATGGCTAACAAATAATTATAATAAGAATTTCTTCTTATGGATGCACTATTCTCAGCCACACGATCCTTATAACCCGCCTGAACCCTATAACTCCATCTTCGACCCTGAATATAAAGGGGATATTGATGGAAGTAGCAAAACTCATGAGAAAATTTCTGCAGAGAAAATCAACCTAAAAAGTGCAGATTTAAATCATATTATTTCTTTATATGACGGGTGTATTTATTATGTTGATGATCAAATAAAAAAAATACTCGACGTTGTAAAAACGTTAGGCATCGAAGATGATACTTTACTTATCATTACCGCCGACCATGGAGAGAATTTATACCAACCTCAATTTTATTTTGGACACGATGCCTCTATCCATGATGATGTATTAAAAGTTCCATATATTATGAAATTTCCCAAGAAAATACCGAAAAACGTAAAAATAGATAAAATAGTTGAAAGTGTTGATATAGCACCAACTATATTAGATTTCCTTAAAATAAGAATCCCTCACTATTTTGAAGGTCGTAGTCTGCTCCCTCCTATTTTTTCAGAAAAGGATGCCGGCGATTTTAAATATGCCTATGCTGAGTGGAAGAACAAAATACTTTCCATACGAACGGACAAGTACAGATATATTTACAACCCGACAGGCTATTGTCCTCTGGCAAATAGGGTTAGTCCATTTATCATAAATAAAGAGGAGTTATACATCGTTACGGACAATTATCAGGAGGTAAACAATATATTGCTCCTAAAACCAGATATCGCTAAGGAACTGAAGAAAAAATTATTAGAATGGAATAACTTTGAGCGGTGGCACTCAGGCTATGATAAGTCAGCTGATGAGAACATACCAAAGGATATCAAGGAACAACTAAAATCTTTAGGTTACATTTAGAAAATCTTATTCCCAAGATATTAACCCGACTTTCGCCAATATCCAACCGTACGCCTATAACCTCTTTTTAAATCAATTGATTAGACGCGAGTTGAATGATCAGCGACAATTATAATTCCCGTCTCCAAGGTACACTATCCGGGCTCTTTTGGAAGGAGACTCGGATGGTTCAAGATCGTCAAGTCAGGAAACTTCACATGCTGAAAACAAGAGAAGAGACGCTGGAGGCGGCGGCTTCCAAGTGTGGGATGGATGAGAAGACCGCCCGAAAATGCCTCCGGTCCGGGAAGTTGCCGAGCCAGAGCAAAGTACCGCATACCTGGAAAACGCGGAAAGATCCCTTTGCGGGTGTCTGGGAAGATGTCCGAAAGCGTTTGGGAACGACGCCCGGCGTCACACCGGCTTCAACGTCCACGGCCAATATATTCATCGATCCTCTGAAGCCGGCGTTTGTGGCGAAGAAGCCGCCGCCATCCCACGTCTTCTCCGAGGTTGTCCTGATAGCGGCCGAGGAGAGCGGGGGATGTTTTTGATTATTCGCGATTACGAGGAGTGGAAGTCTATCGTCTTTTAGCCGATGCGAGAGGGTTTTTAGCCTCACCGGCTCTTCAGGCGCCGATTTCCGGAGCCGGCTTGTCTAGCTTGTTGATTTTTGTTATACTTAATGCCTATTTCTTGACAATTGAGTCGGCAAGATTTTCCGTTGGTGTAATTTTTTCATTTTTTGAAAGGAGCATTGAGTATGAAAAAGGTCCTGATCCTGGGAGCCGCCGGGCGCGACTTCCACAACTTCAACACGTATTTCAGGGACAATCCGGAGTATAAGGTCGTCGCCTTCACGGCCACCCAGATCCCCGACATCGCAGGTCGGAAATACCCCGCGGTCCTGGCGGGCAAGCTTTACCCCAGGGGGATCCCTATCTACGCCGAGTCCGAGATGGACGCCCTGATCGCCAAGTATAAGGTCGACGAGGTCCACTTCGCCTACAGCGACGTTCCCCATGAATACGTCATGCACAAGGCCTCCCAAGCCATGGCCGCCGGGGCCAACTTCGTTCTCCTCGGCCCGAACTCAACGATGATCAAGAGCCGCAAGCCGGTCATTTCGGTCTGCGCCGTCCGGACGGGCTCCGGCAAGAGCCAGACGAGCCGCAAGGTCGCTCTGCTCCTCAAGGCCAAGGGCCTCAAAGTCGCGGCCATCCGCCACCCCATGCCCTACGGCGATCTGGCCAAACAGAAGGTCCAGCGCTTCGCCAAGTACTCCGACCTCGACAAGCACGAGTGCACGATTGAGGAGCGGGAGGAATACGAGCCCCACATCGACAACGGCATCATCATCTACTCGGGTGTCGACTACGGCGCCATCCTGAAACAGGCCGAGAAGGAAGCCGACGTCATTCTCTGGGACGGAGGCAACAACGACTTCTCCTTCTACAAGTCCGACCTCGAGATCGTCGTGGCCGACCCGCACCGGGCAGGGCATGAACTCCTCTACCACCCGGGCGAGACGAACTTCCGCCGGGCCGACGTCATCGTCATCAACAAGATGGACACGGCCAAGAAGGAGGGCGTCGACCTGGTCATCGCCAATATCAGGAAGTTCAATCCCAAGGCGACGATCATCCGCGCCAACTCCAAGATCATCGTCGAGAACGGCGAACAGATCCGCGGCAAGCGCGTCCTGGTCATCGAGGACGGCCCGACCCTGACCCATGGCGGGATGAAGTACGGCGCCGGCATCGTGGCCGCCCAGAAGTACGGCGCGGCAGAGATCATCGATCCCCGGCCCTACGCCGTCGGCAGCATCAAGCGGACGTTTGAGAAGTACAACCACCTGGACAAGGTCCTTCCGGCCATGGGTTACGGCGAGAAGCAGACGAAGGAACTGGCCCAAACGATCGCTAAAATCGACTGCGACCTCATCGTCAGCGGGACGCCGATCGACATCACCCGCATCCTCTCGACCCGCCAGCCGATTCTGCGTGTCGGATACGAGCTCGAGGAGATCGGATCGCCAAAGCTCAAGGACGTTCTAAAAGGTTTTTAATGAAGCGTAAGATCGCCTTGATCGCCTTCGGGGGCAACGCCCTCCTGCCGGACAACGAGCACGGTCAGCAGGAAGACCAGCAGAAGAACGCCCAGAAGGCGGCCGAGCTCATGGTCCACGTCGTGAAAAAGGGCTATGAGCTGATCCTCGTCCACGGGAACGGCCCGCAGGTCGGCAACCTGCTCATCCAGATGGAGGCGGCCGCCGGCAAGGTCCCGCCCTACACGCTCGACGTCGGCGACGCCATGACCGAGGGCAGCATGGGCTACATGCTCGAGAAGGCCCTCATCAACGAGCTGCGGCGGAATTCCCTGGACAAGGAAGTAGCCTCGATCGTAAGCCAGGTCATCGTCGACAAAGATGACCCTGCCTTCCAGAAGCCGACCAAGCCCGTGGGTCCGTTCTACACCAAGGAGCGGGCCATCGAGCTCCAAAGCGAGAAGAAATGGACCATGGTCGAGGACGCAGGCCGGGGATGGCGCAAGGTCGTCCCCTCGCCGAAGCCCATCGACGTCGTCCCCAAGGGAATCATCCGGGATTTGGTCCAGACCGGCCGGATCGTCATCGCGGCCGGCGGCGGCGGCGTCCCGGTCATCATCGACGGCAACGGGCTGTTCCGGGGCGTCGAGGCGGTCATCGACAAGGACTACGCGGCGAGCCTGCTCGCCCGCGAGGTCAAGGTGGACCTGTTCATCATCCTCACGGCCATCGAGCGGGTCTACATCGACTACGGCAAGCCCGGCCAGAGGGAGGCGCCCATCCTGACCGTGGACGAGGCCCGGAAATACCTCCAGGACGGGCAGTTCCCGCCCGGGTCCATGGGACCCAAGATCCGGGCTGCGATCGAGTATATCGAAGCAGGAGGGGAAGAGGTCCTGATCACGACGGCCAGCCACCTCAAAGCCGCCCTCATCAACCGCTCGGGGACAAGGATCATCGCGACAAGCTAGGAGGACATGATGCAAAAAGATTTTATTGCCATCCATGACTTGACCCCGGATGAGTTCCACAAGATCCTCAACATGACCGATGACATGAAGAAACACCCCCACCGCTTCCGTAAATCGCTCAAGAACCGGATCCTGGCCATGATCTTCCAGAAGCCTTCGCTCCGGACGCGGATGACCTTCGAGGTCGGGATGCTCCAGCTCGGCGGCGAGGCGATCTATCTGGCCCCGTCCGACATCCAGCTCGGATCGCGCGAGGGCATCTTCGACGTCGGCAAGAACCTCGAGCGCTGGGTCGACGGCATCATGCTCCGGACCTTCGCCCACCAGATCATCCTGGACCTGGCCTCAAGCACCCGCATCCCCGTGATCAACGCCCTGACGGACCTCCTCCACCCCTGCCAGGCCATGGCCGACTTTTACACGCTCCGGGAGAAAAAGGACGGCCGCACCGGGCTGACGTTCGCCTACGTCGGCGACGGCAACAATGTCTGCCACAGCCTGATGTTCGCGGCCGCCAAGTCCGGGACGAAGATGGCCGTCGCGACACCGGCCGGCTACGAACCCAACCCGGAGATCGTCCGGCAGGCCCTGGAGGACGGCAAGGCCACGGGCTTCAGCCTGAAGCTCACCGCCGACCCGGCCGAGGCCGCGAGCGGGGCCGACGCCGTCTACACGGACGTCTGGGCCTCCATGGGGCAGGAAGCCGAGAAGGAGAAAAGGGCCAGGATCTTCGCGCCTTACCAGGTCAACGCCAAACTCATGTCCCACGCCAAATCCGACGCCCTCTTCATGCACTGCCTGCCGGCCCACCGCGGCGACGAGGTCACCGACGAGGTCATCGATTCCCCGAACTCCGTCGTTTATGACGAGGCGGAGAACCGGCTCCACGTCCAGAAGGTCATCATGCTCCTGCTGATGGGAAAAAAAGAAAAAGAAAAACATGAATAATCCAGAAAACGCCCAGATCACGACCATCGCGCCGGAGGACGTGGCGCTCATCGAGAAGGAGCTGGCCCAAACCTCCCGGCCCCTCCCCCTGCACGTCCTGGCGGAGAAGCTCGCCTTCCGGAAGACGGCCAGCCAACGGACCCAGGACGTCAAGCGGTATGATCCCTACGCCCGCTACGAGACCGGCGATGTCATCTTCAAAGAATACGACGAGGCCCTGACCATCGGCAGCAAGAACGTCGAGCGTTTCCAGGGCGCCGTCATCCTCAAGGTCGTCGGCAAAACCTTTTACAGATCTTTTAACTGCGAGATGATCGAGGTGGATTACGCCGGAGGCGGGGTCTTCCGGAAATACATCGACTACATGAAGAAGACCCGGACCCAGATCCTCCTGCCCTCGAATACGGAGGCCAGGGGCCTCGTGCCCGATATCGTGGAAAAGGGGAGCGATCCCCGGCTGACCGAGCTCTCCATGACGGAAAGAGACCTCAAGACCCTGCAAAAGAACCTCCGAAGCGCTCTCGTCAAGTCCCCGGCACTCTTCAATTGGAACGACAACTGGCAGCTCACGACCAAGCGGATCGATATCCAGGAGGCCAAAATCAAGGAGATGGAGGCCGAGTTCGAGCGGACCCGGGCGTCCGCATCCACCGAAGAGCTCGTTAAGACACACCTCGGCCTGGAGGCTTCGAACGACCTCTTCGAAATGAACTGCCTGAGCCTCGATTATGTCCTCGACAAGAAATATAAGAAGGAATTCCTCCCGTTGTCCCTTGCCGGCTGGGGCAAGTGGCACCTCAAACGGATCCTCAACACTCTGCCCGAGGGCTTGCCCCTCGCGGCCCCCCTGGCCAAGCTCCCCGAGCTTGAGGAGCTCGAGAAGCCGGAGATGAGCACCGTCCAGGACTTCCCGATCAAAGTCTACCTGACCTGGCGCGAGATCCATTCCGGCGGGATCAAGGTGCCAAGGAGCCTCAATAAGGGACTTTCCCATGCCCGCGAATACACCTTCACCGAACCTGAGGAGGGGAAGGCATACACACTCTTCTATTACCCAAGCTCCAGCTACTTTCTGGGACTGCAGGACTTCTATGTCAAGAACAACATCCCCCAGGGGGCCAGCTTGACGATGGAGAAGAAGGGGCCCGCCCAATTCCATTTTTGGGTCAAAAAATCCAAGAAGAAGCTGGCGGCCGTCAAGGTCACCTACGACCCGAAAGAGGATAAGTTCAGCGGCGCCGGCGAAGAGGCCTTCACGTTCGCCGAACCCAACAAGATCATCTTTGTCGACCGCGAAACCCTGGCCGCTCTTCTGCCCCTTTATGAACATCGTGAAGAGCTCGACCTCAAGGACCTGCTGTTCCTCATCTTCAAGAACTCCGTCCTGGCGCCGGGCCACGCCCTGCACTTCCTGAGGGCCTACCATCTCGTGGATGTTCTCAAGCAGACGACCCAGGAAGACGTGGAGCTCACCCTGCTCAACACGCCGGAGTTCGTCAAGTCCGAGAAAAAGAAGGGGATCTTCTTCTACCAGGAGCCTTATACGGAACTGGACGTCGTCCCGGAGGAGGTCGCCCTCGAGGCGTCCGCCGAGGAAGGGGAGACGTTCACGGCTGAAGGCCGGGCCGAGCGCTACGTGCCGCCCGGGACGATCGGCTTCGAGGAAGAGGAAGAAGAGGAGCCTTTCCCCGGCGGCCCGCCCGAGATCATCGATCTGACGCCTCGGGCCTCCAAGCCGAAGGCCCCTCCGATGGAAGCGGCCGAGGAGTCCGCCGCCGAGCAGGCGGGTCCCGCCGCGGCCCAGGCCGCCGTTGGAGCCGCGGAAAAGGAAAAGGCGAAGGCGGCCGCCGGTGCGGTGACCAAGAAGGAAAAGCCGCACAAGAAGAAAAAACCCAAGCTCGATGGGGAGAAGGGTCCGCGACCGAAAAAGAGCGAGCGCCGGGTCATCGAAGAGAAGCTCGCGGATGAAGAGTCCGAGATGGAGGCCATGACGGCGATCAAGCAGAAGGAAGAAGGGCTTGAAGAGCAGCGCCTGCGCGGGACCAAGACCAAGGACAAAAAGGAAAAGAAAGAGAAAAAGGAAGAGTCCAAGGAAGCCTCCAAGGAAGAGCCGAAGTTCGGATTCTTTGCCGAGAAGCTCAAATCCGCGCTGACCCAGCCCCCGTCGAAAAAAGAAAAAGAGGACAAGAAGAAGCCCGAAGATTAGGCGGCCATTCGGTCACGCCGGTCTTATGGCACAGGAGTCAGGCCTTGCCTTTTCACGTTCCATCTGCTACTAATGCTTCTTGAAGAAGCTCATCCTCGTTACCTCCATTTTTGCGATTCTAGCTCTGGCCATCCCCTGTCCGTCACGACCGGAGGACAAGCCCGCGAAGCCCCGCTGGACGGCCGATTTCCGGGCGGAAATCGGCATCGACTCCTTCGAACGCCGGTATTACCGGCCGACATTCAGGTTCTCGTCTCCCGTCTTCGGGACGCCCTCCTGGCGATGGAACGCGGGGCTGATGTATGACCAGCGGTTGAATGGACGGTTGCGGGGGACCTCGGACTTCTGGCTGACGACGGGTCTCGAGCGCGATCTGCCGGGGAACTGGAGCTTGGAAGCCGCTGTCCGGCACATGTGCCGCCACGAGACGTCCCGCGACAATCCCGCCATCCTCGATGTCAATGAGGTCTTGGGCATCCTCCGGCTCCGCGAGAAGGACTTCACGCTCGGCCTGGGATTCGGAGGCTATGTCGGCAAGACCCGAGACTACCGGCGCCTTGCGATGATCAGCATGACCCTGCCCGATGTCCCAGCCGAGGGGATCAGCCTCGAAACCGAGGTCAAGTGGGTCGACTTCTCTCAATGGCTCTACGAAGCGGGATTCTCGGTGGCCATCGGCCCGAATACCGCCCTCTTCCTCCGCGGGGCCCGAACCTACCGGTTCCCCACCGCGGTCTATATCGGATTCAGATACGCGTCCGGGGAAACGGGGGGCAGGACTCCCCTTGAAAACTTCAAGTTCGCCGCAGGCGCCGTTCCTTTCGATGAACGCTATAAGCTCGCGGCCTCCGGCGAGTATCGGCTGGAGCTCCACAGAAAAGGAACGTCGAGGCTGATCACCGATGTGGGATTCAGTTCGCCCGTCCTATACGGGGACGGTTTCTTCTCCCAGTTCAGGCCGGACAAGCTTGTCTATAACATCACGGGGGAATACGAGCGCGAGGTCAATCCATTCCTTTTCGTCTCCTGGTACGCCGCCTACGCCGTCGACATGCCCGCGGACAAGGCCCTCTCCTTCGCCGGGTCCTTAGGGACGGGGCTCAAGCTGAAGAACCAGCCGAATTTCGAAAGGCTCGATCGAAGCTTCCGGTTCGATATCGCCGCCGGGTGGAATTTCAAATACGACGAAGAAGTGACACTCCGGGCAGGCGTCAATACGGTCCCTGAGAAGGGTCTCATCATCGGGGCGGACCTGGCATGCCGGATGAGCGGGCGCCGCAGGGCCGAGATCGACATGCGGCTCTTCGCGAACATCGGCCGGGCCGTGGCCGTCAGGCCCTTCATCGGGCTCAGGAACGGCCCATCGCTCAGCCGAACCGGCCCCTCAGGCAAGTTCAAGTTCGTCGTCGGGATCTGTCTTTTAAAACTATAGGGGTCACAGAATTTCGCGGCCGGGGCCGCGACGCTTGGTGACGCCCATTTCGTCCAAAAGTTCGAGGAGCGGGATGGCGAACTTTCGCGACAGGCCGGTCATCTCCTTGAAATCCGCGACGGACAATTCTTTCTTCTGCGACTCGCGGAGCCGCTTGACGATCTCGTCCAGCCAGCGCCTGTGGATGTAGAAGCCGTCCTTGCCCTGGACGATCTTCTTCCGTTCGGTGAGGAGCGAAAGCAGGGTCTGAAGACGCGTCGTCGAGATCTGGAACTTCTGCCGGATGTCCTCCGGGGTAAACGCGGAGAACTTCCCTTCGAAACACATCTTCTCCATCTCGATGAGAATGTCCTCTTCCTGGGGCGAGAGAGGCACCTTGAAGCTCGCCAAAGCGACGATGTCGTCAAGGACCTGGACCTCTCCGGCCTTGAGGAGGTGCTTCAAGGCGAGCTGGAGGACGGTTTCCGCGAGCTCAAAGCGCTTGGCGATCTTATCGACCGCGACTCCTCGCGCGTCCGAGTGCTTTTCGTGGAACTGGGCCAGGAACTCCACGATCCTCCGGCACAGGAACTCGAAGCTCTCCTGAGACAGGATAAAAAGGGGCGAGAAGACCAGGATGCGCGCTTTCCCCTCCTCTTCGAGCTTCCGGGCCGCATCCTCGAGCTTCTCGGGTTCGACGCTGCTAAACTCAAGAGCTTCCTTTTCCCTCAACCCTTCAAAGCCTTTCTCTTCCGCCAGGACGAGAAGCATGTCTTTTTCGTCCCCGGACAAGCGCTCCAGCATAGGGGTCCTTTTAGCCGACTTCAGCTTCTTCGGTTCCTCGGATTCGGGGTGGAGGACGACGCCCCGGCCGAGCGGCAGACCTTCTTCGGACCGCACCTCGAAACCTTCCTTCCACTTCAGGAAGAACGGCAGTCCGGCCGAGACCCGGGCGAACCATCCGCCCTCCCCGGCCGATTCCCCCCGGGGGTACTCAAGAACCTCGGCCGCGTAGCTCTTCCTGCGGATGACGACCTGGGCCTTGATGGACGCTCCGGCCTTCCTGACCGGAAAATCCAACCGGGCGTCGAAACACTGCATCATTTTCACGTCTTTCCCTCCGCCTCCGGACTCAAGGTGAACTCCATGCGCCTCAGGGCCGGTTCGCAGGCGACGAGGACGACGCGGACCCGGTCGCCCAGGTCGAAGGTCCGCCCCTTCCGGCGGCCGCGAAGGGTCTTGGCGCTCCGCCGGTAATAATAATCACCGTCCAGGGACTGGAAAGGCAGGAGCCCGTCCGCGAAATAATCGTCCAGCTCGACGAGGAGCCCGGCCTTGATGACGTCGGTGATGATGCCCTCAAACTCGTCGCCCATCCTGGTCTTGAGAAAACGGAAGATCCGCCACATGAGGAGGTCCTTCTCAGCCTCGTTCGCCTTCCGTTCCATCTGGGAACAATGGAGGGCCCATTCGGCCATAGGCGCCTTCTCGGCCCGGCCTCCCGTGAGCAGCCGCTTCAGGACGCGGTGGACGATGAGGTCCGGGTAACGCCGGATGGGTGAAGTGAAGTGGGTGTAATCGGTCTTGGCGAGGCCGTAATGGCCGAGGTCCTCGTCCGAGTAGACGGCCAGCTTCAGCGAGCGGAGGACCTGGACGTTGACGAACTTTTCTCCCGGCTGTCCCTTCATCCTCTCGAGGACCCCTTGGAGGTCCTTCGATCCGATCCGGTCGGCCTTCGGCAGGACGAGCCCGAAGTGCCCGAGCAGTTCCCTGAGTTTTTCCAGGTCGGCCTCGGCGGGCGCCGGATGGATCCGGAACATGGCCGGGACGTCCGCCCGGCCGAGGTGGGACGCGACGGCCACGTTGGCCGCCACCATGAATTCCTCGATGAGCTGGTGGGCCTCGTTCCGCTCGGTGGGAACAATGGACTGGAGGCTGCCTTCCTTGTAGACGAGCTCGGGCTCGAGGAGATCGAAATCGAGGCTCCCCGCCTCGGCCCGTTTTGCCCGGAGGAGACGCGCCAGGTCCCTCATGAGGAGCAGGGCGGGGACGACGTGGGCGTACTTCTCGCGTTCGGCCCGGTCCCCTTCGAAGATCTTGAAGACGGACGTGTAGGTCATGCGTTCGACCGTCTGGATCACCGAGGGATGGAACTCCTCCCGGACGACCCGTCCGGCGCCGTCGATCTCCATGAGGACGGACATCGTGAGCCTCGGCTCCCGCGGCCTCAAACTGCAGAGGTCGTTGGAGAGCTTTTCCGGCAGCATGGGCAGGGTCAGGTCGGGGAAATAGACACTGGTCGCCCTCGCGAAGGCCTCTTCGTCGAGAGTTGTTCCCGGCCTGACGTAATACGACACGTCCGCAATGTGGACACCGAGGAAGTAGTGTCCGTTCGGCAGGAGTCGGACGCTTACGGCGTCGTCGAAGTCCTGGGCCTTTTCGCCGTCGATGGTGACGGTCTGCCAGTCGCGGTGGTCGGTCCGGCCGGCCAGGTCCTCCGCCGTGACTCCGGGCCGGGCCGCGTCGGCCTCCGCCAGGACCCCGGCCGGGAACCCGGAGGCTAGGCCGTGTCGCCTGACGATGACCTGGGTGTCAACACCGGGGTCGTCCGGGAAGCCCAGGATCCCGGCCAACTCGAGGGTCGTCCGGTCGGCTTCGATGATCATGCCGGGGCGGGGAAATGGCTTGCCCTTGACGCGGATGGGGAACTCCTCGGGCGACATGGAATCGAAAGCGGCCATGTAAGGGACCCCCCCTCTTTCCACATACGTGCCGAGGATCCTCTTCCGTTCTTTTTTCAGGATGCGGATGATCTTCCCTTCGGACTTTCCCCTGCTCCCCTTTTCCCGGACCAGGACCTCGACGGTGTCGCCCTGGAGGGCGCCGCCCGAATCCCGGGCCGGAATGAAGATGTCCTCCGTTCCCCCGCCCTCGGGGGTCACGAAGCCGAAACCGCGAAGGACGCTGACCAGTCTGCCGCGGACGAGGTTCGTTCGCGGCGCTAGGGAATAGAGGTTCTTCACGCGGCGGATGACCCCTTCATGTTCGAGGGCCTTGAGGTCCTCGAGGAGTTTGTTCTTATTCTGGCGGGGGAGCCGGAGCTCCCTGACGATATCCGGAAATCCCAGCCCCTCAGGATGCTTTTTCAGCAGGGGGGCGATCTTTTTTTCCATTGTCTTTCTTTCCTTTAATAATAAAATAACGAAACGTAAGGGACCTTATACCGGTCGCGGAGGGCCTTCGCGAGCCGCGTTCTCACCACCTCATCGAGATCGAGGCCGCGCTT
>CAZSMW010000099.1:0-2048 GCA_964607985.1 uncultured Eubacteriales bacterium | reverse complement strand
CATTCATCCCTTTGACCAGCATGATCTCCAGCCAGATCCGTCCTTTGTACCTTCGGCGGAATTCGACCAGCCCCTTGAGCGTCCGGTTCAGGGATAGGGACCGGTGGGGCCGGTTGATCCTCCTGAACAGTCCCGGCGTCGCCGCGTCAAAGGAAGGGACCACGATGTCCGCGGCCCTCAGCCCCTCCCGGACGTCCATCCGCGAAAGCAGCGTCGCATTGGTCAGGACGGCCACCGGGATGTCCGTTATCTTCTTGATGCCGCGGATGAGCCCGCCGAGCGACCGGTTGAGCGTCGGTTCCCCCGAGCCTGAAAAGGTGATGTGATCGATGCGCGCCCCCGATGCGATCGCCTTTTGGACCTGGTCGAGAACGTCCTTCGGGTTGCAGAAGGTCTTCCGCCGAACCGTCGTTCCGGAGGAAGCGCCGAGCTGGCAGTAGACGCAGTCAAGAGTGCACGTCTTGAAGGGGAGGATATCCACTCCCAGCGAGAAACCGAGCCTCCTCGATGGCACGGGGCCGTAGACGTATGTCCGTTTCGGAGCCTTAGGCGCCATGATCGTCAACACTTATCCTTATAGAGCTGGATGAAAGCCCGCAAGGAGCGGTCGTAGGTCTTCTCCACGGCGTCGGGAAACAGGCAGGCCGGCAGTTCTTTGTGGCTCCAGTGGTACTGGAGGCATTCGCAGCAGAGACCTTTGCGGGCGCAGGGCTCCCAGGAACAATTGCACCCTTTGGCGTTCTGTCGGACGTTGCATTCTTTCATAAAGGTATTATCCAATTTAAGCAAGTCAGAATCAAACCTACAATCTTAACAATTCTGTTAAATCTATTGGCCTTCTTACATTTGGTGTGGGCTGGGGACTTGGACGGGATGGATTATTCTTCGAGGGAACCCAGGCGCCGCAATATCATAATGTTGTGGTTCTCTTACGTTTGTTGCGGGTCGATGAACGGCAAGATGGGATGAGGCCGAAACGGCCTTGGAGGGCCGTGATGGGAGGGCATGGGGAAGGGCTGCAGCGACCATGCGGAGATCAGCCTGAGACGAGTGTCCGACGAGGGAAGCCGCAGGCCTCCGATGGCCCAAGGCTCCGAGGATGGGTTTCCTTCAGCTTATTAGATTAGCCTGGAGTCTTGGGCCTGAGGAGCCGAGAAGGATGCGAGTCTCAGGCGTTTCTTGATCGGAGCCGGGAGCAAAGCCCTTCCCTATGCCCTCCCTTTGACATCGCGGCCATCGAGGGCTGCCCCGTCCAAGCCCCCAGCCCGCACAAAATGCAAGAGAACCGACAAGCAAGACGGAATTTTCAGGACCGCGAGTTTGACCCCTGCTTTTCCATAAGATATAATGCCTGAAGCGAATTCGACCATAACGAGGGACAAAGTGAGCGGATACACCGAAACAGAAGCTAAATCAGGGCTTTCGGAGAAGCTCCCGGCGATCGATACCTTTCCCAACCAATTCGCCGGTTACGAGGTCAAGATCGAGGTCCCGGAGTTCACCTCGGTCTGTCCGAAGACCGGCTTGCCGGATTTCGGGACCCTGACCGTTTATTACGAGCCGAAGGCGCGCGTCCTGGAACTGAAATCCTTGAAAGAATACTTCCTGGCCTACCGGAACCTGGGCATCTTCTATGAGAACGTCGTCAATCGCGTCCTCAAGGATGTCGTCAAAGCCTGCCGCCCCGTCCGGGCGGCCGTGACGGGCGAGTTCAATCCCAGGGGCGGGCTCAGGTCCGTCATCGAAGCCCGTTATCCGCGTCCCGGGAAGAGGTCCCGGGCGGCGAGGGGATGAGTCGCCGGCTCCCGTCACGGGCCCATCCTAACGATGGCCTTCCAAGTTAGAGTTGAACCATGCCGAAGATCGAAAATAAGGCCGCGTTTGAGACGACCGACCTTTGGATGCTACTGACGACCATGGTCTGGGCCGTCAATCTGTCCCTGATCAAGTTCTCCTTGCGCGAGTTCACCCCTCACGGATTCAACGGGGTCCGGCTGGCCCTGTCCGCGGCGATCTTTGTCGTCGTCCTGGCCTTCAGCCGCGGCGGC